>JBOGWD010000066.1:0-10158 GCA_050693275.1 Actinomycetota bacterium
TGGACGAGAAGCGGCTCACGCTGCTCCGGCGGGAGCGCGTGGGCTTCGTCTTCCAGGCCTACAACCTCGTTCCCACCCTGACGGCCGCCGAGAACATCACCCTCCCCCTGGACATCGCCGGCCGGGACGTGAACCGGGCCTGGTTCGACACGGTGGTCGACACGGTCGGCCTCCGTGACCGACTCGAGCACCGACCCAGCGAGCTCTCCGGCGGACAGCAGCAGCGTGTCGCCGGCGCCCGGGCGCTGGTCAGCCGGCCCACCATCGTGTTCGCGGACGAGCCGACGGGCAACCTGGACTCTCGGTCGAGCGCCGAGCTCCTGGTGTTCCTCCGATCGGCCGTGGACGACCACGGGCAGACCATCGTGATGGTGACCCACGACGCGGCCGCGGCGGGCCGGGCCGACCGGGTCGTGTTCCTCGGCGACGGACTCGTTGTCGACGAGATGCGAGACCCGACCGCCGAGCGGATCCTGGACCGCCTGAAGCTCCTCGAGGTGTAGGCACCGTGTGGCGGGCGACCCTGAAGAGCCTCCTGGCCCGCAAGCTCCGACTCACCCTGACGGCGGTGGCGGTCGTCCTCGGGGTGGGCTTCGTGGTGGGGACGCTGGTGCTGACGGACACCCTGAGCCGGGCGTTCGACGAGGCCTTCGCCGGAACGACGGAGGGCACGGACGTGGTGGTGCGCGGCGTGTCCGCGTTCGCGCCGGGCCTCGGCGGGGGGCCTGGGAGCGAGGCGTTCGAGGAGCAGCCACCGGTCCCCGAGGACCTGGTGGGGCGGGTGGCCGGCGTCGAGGGTGTGGCCACCGCGGTCGGCGAGGTCACCGGCTTCGCGCAGCTCATCGACCCCAATACCGGCGATCCCATCGAGACCATGGGCCCTCCCACGATCGGAGCGTCCTGGAACCCGGCGTCTGGGGGCCTCGAGGTTCGGCGGGGCCGCCCGCCGGGTCCCGGCGAGGTCGCCGTCGACGCGGGGACCGCGGAGCGATACGACCTCCGGGTCGGTCAGCGCGTCGAGGTGATCCTAATCGGGCCGACCCGCGAGTTCGAGATCTCGGGCATCGTGGGGATCGGAGACCTCGACAGCATCGGCGGCGCCACCCTGGCCGTGTTCGAGACCGTTACGGCGCAGGAGATCTTCGACCGGGTCGGTGAGTTCGATGCGATCACCATCGCCGGGGAGGAGGACGTTTCCACCGCCGCCCTCCGGGCCCGGATCCAGGAGGTGCTCCCTCGCGGCATCGAGGCCGTGTCGTCCTCCACGGTGGCCGCCGAGACCGCCGACGAGATCGAAGAGGGTCTGGGCTTCTTCCGCACGGGGCTCCTGGTCTTCGCCGCCGTGGCCCTGTTCGTGGGGGCCTTCATCATCTTCAACACCTTCAACATCATCGTGACCCAGCGAACCCGCGAGCTCGGCCTCCTCCGGGCGCTGGGGGCCAGCAGGGGCCAGGTGCAGGTCTCGGTGCTCACGGAGGCCGTAGTCATCGGGCTGATCGCGTCGGTGGTCGGGATCGGGCTGGGGCTGCTGCTGGCCTCCGGACTTCGAGCGCTGTTGGAAGCGTTCGGCACGGACCTGCCCTCCACCGGAGAGGTCATCCTGCCCCGGACCCTGATCGCCGGGGTGGCCATCGGGACCGTGGTCACCGTGGTCGCCGGCGTGGCTCCGGCCAGGAGGGCCTCCCGGGTGTCCCCGATCGAGGCGCTCCGGGAAGGCGAAGGCGGGCCGACCGCCTCGCTGCGCCGTCGGGTCACCGTCGGGACCATGGTCACGGTGGTCGGGGTGGCCGCCCTCCTGTACGGGCTGTTCGGTGGTCCGTCCGACGCAGCGCTGATCGTCGGGTTGGGGGCCGCGCTGACCTTCGTGGGCGTGGCCGTCCTGTCACCCCTGGTGGCCAGGCCCATCGCCCGGGTGATCGGAGCACCGTTCCGTCAGATCGGGTTCGCCGGTCGCCTGGGGCGGGAGAACGCCATGCGCAACCCCCGCCGAACGGCGTCGACCGCCGCCGCGCTGATGATCGGGCTGGGCCTGGTGACGTTCGTGGCGGTATTCGCCGACTCGCTGAAGGCCTCGTCCGAAGCCGCGCTCGACGAGGCCATCCGATCGGACTTCATCCTCACCAGCGGCAGCGGCTTCTCGCCGCTCAGTCCCCACGTGGCCGAGGACCTGGAGGGCCGTCCGGAGATCGCCGTGGCCTCGCCCACCCGGATCGGGCAGATCCGGGTCACCGGCGCGTCCGACTTCGTGACCGCCATCGAACCGGAGACGTTCGGCGAGGTGACGAACATCGCCTTCGCCGCCGGCTCCCTGGGTTCGCTCCAGGAGCCCGACACCGTCCTGGTCCTCGACAGCGAGGCCGAGTCCAACGGGTGGGTCGTCGGCGACCAGATCGACCTCCGGTTCGCCAAGACGGGGACTAGGGAGTTCACGGTGAGCGGCCTCTACCGGGATCCCCAGCTGCTGGGGAGCTACGCGATCTCGCTCGACACGTTCGAGGCGAACTTCGCCCTGCGCCTGGACAGCCTCGTGTTGGTCAAGCTGGCCGAGGGGGTCTCGGCGGCCGAGGGACGCCGGGTGCTGGAGGCGGCCACTGAGGAGTCCCCGAACGTCCAGGTGCAGGATCAGGCCGGGTTCAAGGAGCAGCAGGAGCAACTGATCGATCAGTTCCTGGCCGTGGTGCAGGTCCTCCTCCTGCTGGCCATCGTGATCGCGCTGTTCGGCATCGTGAACACGCTGGGACTGTCGATCTACGAGCGCGTCCGCGAGCTGGGCCTGCTCCGGGCGGTGGGCATGAGCCGGAGACAGGTTCGACGGATGATCCGGTCGGAGGCGGTGATCATCGCCGTCCTCGGGGGAGTGCTGGGCGCCGCCATCGGGGTGCTGTTCGGCTGGGCGATGCAGGGCGCGCTGGCATCGCTCGGCATCGACCGGCTGTCCGTTCCGGTCGGCTCGATCGTCCTCTACCTGGTGGCCGCCGGCGTGGCCGGGGTCGTTGCGGCGATCTGGCCCGCCCGCCGAGCCGCCAGGCTCAACGTGCTCGAGTCCATCGCCTACGAGTGACGCTCAGGTGAAGTCGTCTTCGGTCGAGCCCGGAGGCCGCGGTCGAGCGCTCCCGGAACAGCCCGATGAAGTACAGGACCGGGACGCCGGCGTAGATCGCCAGGCTCGCTCCGGGAGGGACTCCGGAGATGAGGACGGCGACGGCCATCGGGCCATCTGGGCGAAGAACCATGAAGGGAACTACGGTCGGGAGCTTGGGGCTTGAGGGGACCGCGCCGGAGGGTTACCGTCGCACCGAACGAGGAGGTCCCATGGAGCTCGAGGCGTCGACGACGATCGACCGGCCGGTGGCCGACGTGTGGAGGTGGTACGCGGTCGAGCACGTCCGCAACCACCCTCGCTGGGATCCCGACATGCACCTCGAACAGATCTCGGACGGGCCGATGGGCCTGGGCACGAAGATCCGTCGAAGGAGTACGCGCTCGGGCCAACCGGTCGAGGGCGAGATGGAGATCGTGGAGTGGGAGCCGGAGCGGGCCCTCGGCGCGGTGATCCACGACGAGAACATGGAGATCGTCGGGCGGGCGCTCTTCGCGGAGACGGAACCCGGTCGAACGCTGCTCAGGATCGTCAGCGACTTCCGGGGTCTGGATGAGTCGCAAGCCGACATCGTCCGGGGCTCGATCCAGCGAAGCCTCGACAACATGAAGCGCCTCATGGAGTCCGAGCTGTAGTCACGTCCCTTAGGTCTTCGGCTCCGCGGGCTCGATGACCGACTGATCGTGTTCCCATCCTTCGTGCTCCAGCACCAGCTTCTCGATGGCGACCTCGGTGGCATTGGCGTCCAGGTCGGGGAGCGCCTGATACTCGGACGGCCAGCAGCGATAGACGAGGTATGCCTTGACCACCTGACCGACCTCGTTCAGGAGCTCGATGACGATGTCCTTTCGGAAGCTCGCCAGCGATACCTCGCTGACGCCGGCTGGCTGCTCCTCGGCCGATCGTACGGGAACGGGGCGTGGTGGGGTGAGGGAGCGCTGGGACTGGCCCTCGGTCCCGCTGCATGGCATGATCCGATGGTGCCCGAGCCGCCATCAGGCGGTGGCGGCAGCGGTCAACGGGAGGGAGTCGCGATGACGAGCCGTCGCAGGGTCGTGTCGTTGCTGGGTGTGTCGGCGTTGCTCCTGCTCAGTCTTGCCGGGACGGCAACAGCCGGCGGCAAGCCCGTGAAGGAGACCATCACGTTCTCGGAGACCTTCGAGGACGAGTTCCTCTCCGACGAATGCGGCGTCGACGTCACGACGTCGGTCGACGGGCGGCTCACGTTCTTCACCTTCCCGGACCGGCCCGTGGGTCCGCAAGACATCACCTCGGTCCATGTCGACTTCCTTGCCACGGCGGGCGACAACACGGCTCGGTTCAAGGACGTGGGGGCCGACGTGCTGCGGGTGGAGCCGGACGGCACGGCGGTCCTGATGATCGTCGGCCAGCTCCCGTTCGACTTCACGGGCGTGCTGATGATCGACTTGACCACCGGTGAGGCGATCCTGGAGCCGCACCACTTCGTCGACACGACCCGGGTCTGTCACCTACTGACGAAGTAGGTCGGTTCCCCGCGGGTCCGCCGGCGGTCCCGAGGGCTCAGCCGGGAAGGGCGTCCAGGAATGGGTCGACGGCGGCGTCGTTCTCCGCCATCCCCCACACCTCGGTCGCCTTCGCACCCTCGATGTGGAAGACCTGCACATACTTCCACTCGGCGCTCGAACCGTCCGGCGCCGTGGCCGATGCCGTGCCGAGCACCACGACGTGGTCGTCGCTCCCCAAGATGTCGTGGATGTCCAGGGACGGCGCCCCGCCCAGCGCCTGCGTCTGACGAGCGAACAGATCGAGGACCTTGGTCTTCCCCTCGTACGCTCCGGCCCACTTGCTGTTGCCGCCGACGTGCCAGATCACATCGTCGGCGAGATGGGCATCCATCTACTCGAAGTCTCCCTTCTCGAAGGCCTGGAAGCCCTCCCGGACGAGTGCGACGTTCGGATGGTCCTCGTGCGTCATCGCAACGGCCCTCCTCCGCGGCCCGTCTGACCGCTGAGGGCCAGCCTACTCCGGCTCCGCACGAGGGCAAGGCCAAAGGGGGGTGCCGCGCGGTCGACACCCCCCTGTGCCCGACTACTTGACGCTGATCGACCCCTGCATCCAGGGGTGGATGGCGCAGAAGTAGGAGAGCGTGGTGCCGGCGGGCGAGTTGATCTGCTTGGCGAAGCTCTGCCCCGGGAAGAACAGCACCGAGTCGCCCGGGTCGTCGAACTCGCCATCGCCGTCGTCCAGCTCGGGGACGGGCGGGCCGCCGGGGAAGTGGCCGCCCAGGGCCGCCCCGATCGCCGCGTCGCAGTCGGGGCACGTGCCCAGCACGAAGTGGGAGAACGTCTGGACGAGCTGGTTCTCGGTGGCGATCGTGACCGTATGCGGGGCCTGGGCGTCGTCCGCGTTGACCCAGGTGACCGTGTCCCCGCTCTTGATCGTGGCCGTCCCCGGCGAGAAGCGCAGGTCGGATCGGACGAACCGGTTCGGCTCGAGGACCTCGTCCCCCCTGGTGTGAACCGTCTTCCCGCTGTCGGCCGTGGCGATCCCGACGGTGGCCAACGCCATCAGCCCGAGAACGACGGCGACGAGCGTGAGCCTTCTCATGGCTCCTCCCTTCGATCGGCAGCCTTCCCCTATCGCGTCTCGGTCGCTTTGTCAAACGTGAACCGCGCGGGCGATCCGTCTCAGCGGCCGCGAAGCAGCGCGGCGTAGAGCGTAAGCCCGGGGCCGAAGGCCAGACAGACCACCGGATCGCCCTGGCGCAACCGGCGCTGCTCCAGTAGCCGCTGCAGCACGAGCAGCACGGTCCGCGACGAGCAGTTGCCGTAGTCCCGGAGGACCGAGCGAGACACCTCGAGGTCCTCGTCCTTGATCCCGAGGGGCACGGCCATGGCCTCGAGGATCCTGGGGCCGCCCGGGTGGATCGCCCACCCCGCGACGTCCGCCGGCGACAGATCGTGACGGGCCAACAGGGAGCCGACCAGCGAACCGCCTCCCTCGCTTCCCTGCGCGCTCAGACCGGCAGCAGCGGCTGATCCGCGAACTCGGCGTCCACGATCAGCACGCGCCATCCCTGGCTCTCGAGGTGGTTCAGCATCCCCTCGACGGTGGGACCGAGGTCCGTGCTGACCCCGTCCTCCAGGATGTTGAACCGGGAGATCAGGCCCAGCGCCCCACCGCTCTCGTGGAGCACCGCGGCACCGCTGTCACCGAACATCCCGGCGCTGTTCGACTGGTACTCCTCCTCGGTGTGGCTGGTCAGGATGCCGGTGCGAGGCCGGAGCTGGGGCGTCAGGTCGAAGGTGAACCCGTACCCGTAGTACATCACCTCGTCCCCGAACGCCGTCTCGCCGGCCCGGGCCACGCCCTCCGGCCCGGTCCAGTGCCGGACCGACGCGCCGACGTCGGCCTCCCGGCCCTGGTCGACCTCGATCAGGGCGAAGTCGAGGTCGTCGGTCCGGAACACCACGGTGCCGAACGCCTGGTCCTCCATGCGGAAGGTCTCCTCGGCCTCCTCGGCGTGGAGGCGCTCGCCGACCTCCTCCGTGCAGTGGGCGGCCGTCGAGACCACGAGCCGGCCGGTGTCCTCGTCGCGGAACACGAACCCCATCGTGCAGAAGCCCGAGACCTCGTCGCCCAGAAGGGCTCCCGGCTGGATCCGGCACCAGTCCTCGGCGCAGCCCGGTTCCAACGGCTCGGGTGAGCTCCCGCCCTTGACGGGAGGGCCGGTGATCTTGGTGGTCGCGCTGTCCTGGTTGTTGCTCGAGTCGGGATCCACCAGGTGCCCGGTCACCGAGGCGGTGTTCGTGATCGACGTCGGCCTGGGCGGGGCGGTCACGTCCAGCGTCACTGCCGCCGACGCGCCGCTGGCGAGCGTGCCGAGGTTGCAGGTGACGGTGCCTTCGGACTCCCGGCACGACCCCTGTGATGCGGACGCCTGATCCAGTGTCACGCCGTCCGGGAGCCGGTCCACCACGGTCACCCCGCCGGTCTCCCGCGGCCCGGCGTTGGTGACCTGGAGCGAGTACGTGAGCGGGCTCCCCGCCTTGACGCGGTTGGACGACGCCGCCATCGTGAGGCCCAGGTCGGCCTCGGCGACCCACGGCGCGGGACCCTCTCCGCTCCACCGGAACACGTCGAACCCTCGGCCGAGGTCGCCGGTGTAGACGTACGGGCCCTTGTAGAACTTCGCCGCCCAGCTGTTCATGCCGGGCATGACGGCGCCGGCCACCTCGACCGGGTTGGTCGGGTTCGACCAGTCCACCACGCGGGCCCCGGCGATGTACCAGCCGATCGACATGACCTTGGTGCCCGGGGCGAACCGACCGAAGTGCGAGGTGCAGGGCCGGGGGCTGTCTCCGGCCACGTTCGGGACGTAGTACCCGAGCGGTCCGATGGGCTGGCTCTCGTTGGCGCCAGCGATGTCGTAGGACGCCAGTCCCTCGCCGGGGCAGACTCCTGGGGCCAGGAACCCGCCGAGCACCAGGCTCTCGTTGTTCGTCACCATGAGCTCGAGGTCGGAGTCGGGGAAGACCCCGTGCGCGTACGAGCCGACGTTCGGTGTCCGCGAGAGCAGGACGGGATTGGCCGGATCCGTGGTGTCGTAGATCCGGTAGTTGTTCTCGGAGGCCGCGTAGGCGCGGCTGCCGTCCAGGCTGAACTCGACGTCATGGACCCCGCCCTCGGTCGTCGGGCCCGGGAGGACCGTCGGGTTGTCGAGGTCGGTGAAGTCCACGATGGGGATCTGATTGATGGCTCCGGGGAGCGCCCCGTTGGAGACGTATCCATATGGCTTCGTGGGGTGGAAGGCGTAGTTGTGGACCCCACCCGAGCCGGTCCTCAGCCGGTACATTGGCGCCCACTCGAACGGATCGGTGATGTCGAAGACCCCGATCCCCCCCGAGCCCGACCCCAGGAGGGGCACGGCGCTCGGGCCGTCGGTCAGGGTGACGTTGACCGTGGTGCCGCCGAGCACCGCGTCCCGGATCGGCACCCCATCGGTGTTGCTGATCTCAAGCCCGGGGATCCCGGATTCGATGGCGTTGCCTGCGGAGGGGGCGTCGTCGCTGTCCACCTGGACCAGCCCGATGGCCCCGGCCTGCTCGGCCGATTCCATCTTCTGCTTGAACGTGAACGTGGGGCAGTCCGGCACCCCGTCCGCATTCTCGAACTTGTCGACCAGGGCGATCTTGCCCTCGACGTCCACGCCCGCGTACTGGAGCGGGGTGCACCCGGTGCCGGCGTACACCAGGTCGGCGGTCTGTCCGGCCACCGGCGCGGTGCCGACCCACTGGGTGCCGGCGAAGAACCCGGCCAGGTCGGCTGGGGAATTGACCTGGACGCCGACCCCGCCGCCGTCCTCCCCACACGGGTTCCCGCTCTGCTGGGTGAGGGCCAGCACGACCCTGGTCTCCCCGGTCGCCGGATCGACGAACTTCTTGATCCCGACGTCGTTCCGGGGCTGGCGGCACGTGACCTGGGTCACGAACGCCGCGTTCTCCGGGTCGGTGATGTCGAACACGTACCCGCCGCGCTGGTAGGACCCGACCACGGCGAAGTCGCGCTCGGCCATGACCGGCCTGCTCCGCGCGGGCAGTGGGTTGCCCTGTTCGTCGACGAACGCTCCCGTCCCGTAGTCACGGAGCGGGACGGTATGGGTGAAGAACTCCAGGTCCGACCCGACTTCTGGGGCTGGCGGGATCCCGGGATCGTGGTCCCCGGGGTTGAAGTTGAAGACGTGTTCGAGGTTGAAGAGCTCCGGTGTCCCCGGCGGGGATGGTTCCTGGGCGCCTGCTCCCGGAGCCCCTACGAGCGTTCCGACGAGCATGATGGCGGCCGCTCCCAGGGCGAGGGAACGACCCCTGATCTTGCGGGACTTGTCAGTCATGACCCCTGCGCTCCTTCTCCGTGGCGGGCTAAGCCCGCGGACATGGCGTGGCAGAGATGTATTCGACTTCCCTCGTCACCTCTCCTTCGTGGACGGGCTATCGCTCTAGCCCCGGCCACGCGACGGCCCCATGAGGACCTGTGGCCTACGGAGATACACGGCGGCATGCGTCATGTCCAGTCGGAAAAGTCGGACACAAGGGGTCAGGAGCGGTTCGGTTTCTCAGGACCTCGGGAGGCTGAAGGCCATCCTCGAGCCCTGGCATCCCTTCGTCACGAGCTGGATGCGACCTTCCACAGGTAGCCGTCGGGGTCGCTGAAGTACCCGAAGTAGCCCCACTGAGAGGCTGTGGCTTCCTTCACTACGCCGCCACCGGCCGCCACGGCGTTGCCCATGGCCTCGTCCACGGCCTCGCTCGACGGGACGATGTAGTGGAACGACACACCTCGGAATCCTGATCCCTCGGAGGAGACACCGGCATCCTGGGCCGCCGCCTCCCGTTGGTAGAGGGCCAGCGACGACGACCCCTCACCGAGGTTGAACGACACGAAATGGGGATGGTCCTGGTCGATGGTGCAGCCCAGGCCTTCTCCGTAGAACCTCTTGGAGCGGCCCAGGTCCTCGACACCGATCATGATGGCGGTCACCTCTAGGCTCACGGTGAGCTCCTTTCCGGGTCGCGTTGAACGCCACCTGTATAACGAAACGAGGCGGCAAAAGTGTGACCGGGCCCGATGGTAGGCTCGGCCGTCGTCATGAGTATGCGCGTGGAACGGATCGTGGACCTCTCGGTCATTCTGGACGAGCGCACGCAGACCTACCCGGGCGACCCCGAGCCGAGCATCTCGACTGCGGCTCGGATCGAGTCGGAGGGTTTCAACCTGCTGGCCCTCCACATCGGGTCGCAGAGCGGGACGCACGTGGACGCGCCGTACCACTTCATCGAGGACGGCCCGCGCCTGGAGGACTGCGACCTCTCCCTCTTCACCGGGCTCGGGGTGATCGTCGACGTCACCGGCCACGGCGACCGCCAACCGATCACCTGGGACGACCTCGGGCCGGCCAGGCCGCCCAGGGCCCTGAGGACGACGCCCTGCGCCTCGGCGGTCTCCAGGACCCGGCTGACCTCGTTCTTCAGGTCCGCATGGGGCAGCGATCCCGCGCTCACGTCGGTCCTCCCCCTACC
>JBOGWD010000067.1:0-1354 GCA_050693275.1 Actinomycetota bacterium
GTTCCGCGACGCCTTCGGGCTCGGCGGCGTGCCGATCCGCTTCTCCTTCCGCCGCCGGCGACGCCGCCGTTAGCGCTCACCGGGACCCCTCCGAAACAGGGAGGCGGCGGCCTCTCCCATGCGGCGCCGGACGTCGTCGACCACGTGGTTCGCGTAGAGGTCGAGCGTCACCGAAGGATCCTTGTGCCCCATGAACTGGGCGACCTGGGTCACCGGGAGCCCGTGGGCCAGGAGTGGGTGGCCACGAAGTGCCGGAGCGAATGCAGCGTGTACGGGAGCCCGAGGCGTCGCGTCAGGCGGGAGAACCGATGCCCGGGCCAGTCCGGGTGCCAGGGCCCGTCCCGTCCACGTGTCCCATCCGAGAAGATCCAGCCCCCGTCGCGCCGGAACGGGCGGATCTCGTCGAAGAAGGGGTCGCCGACGAACAGGCTCCGCTCCCTGCCTGTCTTCGGCGGCTTCAGCTCGGTGGGACCGTGATGCCCTTGCACACCGCCCGACGGACGTGCAGGCGCTTGGTGTCGAAGTCGACGTCCTCCCACCGCAGCGCGCACGTCTCGCCCGCCGGGTGCCGATCGTCGCGCTGACGTTGACGAAGAGGCCCCACAGCCGGTCCTCCTCCTCGGCGGCCAGGACCATCTTCTCGACCTCCTCGGGAGAGGGGATCGGTCGCTCGGGGGAGCGGGGACGGCGCGCCCTCACAACGTCGCACGGGTTCCGGCTGATCTCCCCGTGCGCCAGGGCGTCCTGGAAGGCCTGGCGGAGGATGGCGTGAAGGCGGCGCGCGCTGGTGGGCGTCAGCGAGGCGTAGAAGGCCCGGAGATCACGCGGGTTCCTCGCCAGGGCCTCCGCCAGGAGGCCGCCGATCCTCCCCACGTCCCGGCGGATCCGCCCCTCGTAATCGCGCCGGGTCCCGGACGTGAGATTGTGGCGATGACCCCGGTACCAGTTGTCAACCACCTCCCTGACGGTGAGGGCTCCGCGAGTCGGGGGCGGCGAATCGCGCTCCTCGTTCAGGTGCTGAAGGAACGCTCGCGCTTCTTCCTCCGACGGGAAGCTCCGCCGGTGACGCTGACCGCGAATGACCCACGCGACCCGGAACGCGCGTCGATGCTGCTCGATGTAGCCGCCTCGGGAGCGAGCCAAGCCGACCTCCTGCTCCGCCCGTTCCGGGGGAGGATCGGTCGGGCTCCGGCGAAACAAGCGTACGGCATGCCACTGACATGCCGACGGGGGTCAATGGGGGCTGATGGAGTCGCCCCCAGTCGCCCCCAATCTCGGGACCACCATCGGATACACTCCCAGGTGGAACGCGTCCGGGCCGTGGCGCAGCTTGGTTAGCGCGCTTGACTGGGGG
>JBOGWD010000068.1:0-9480 GCA_050693275.1 Actinomycetota bacterium
CGTGGACGGCCACCACGTTCGGATGGCTCAGGGATGCCGCGGCCCGAGCCTCGCGTCGAAACCGCGCCACGAACCGCTCGTCCTCGGCGAACCGCTCCCGGATCACCTTGACCGCCACCTCGCGCCCCAGCTGGCGGTCCACACAGAGGTAGACCTCGGCCATCCCGCCCCATCCGAGCGGGCGGACCACGTCGTAGCGTCCGCCCAGCCTGGTGCCGGGCGAATACCGGGTCGAGACGGTCTGGCTCACGGAGAGGATGCTACCCGGCCCGGTGCGGAACGGCTCAGGGGACGCCGGACGTCTTCTCGCAGGACCGGTTGGCCCGGTCCTTGTCCGGACCGCCCGCGCACCGGTCCCTGCCCTTCTGGCCGGCCAGCCGGTCCTTGCCGCCCTGGCCCTTCAGCTTGTCCTTGCCCGTCCCGCCCTTGAGCCGGTCATTCTTGGAGCCTCCCGCTGCCACGTCGTTCCCGTCGTCGCCGAACAGGGAGTCCTTGCCCGGCCCGGAAGCCAGATCGTCGTTGTCCGGGCCACCTCGCAGCACGTCGTTGCCCGCCGCGTCGAGAAGGACGTCGCGCCCCTCCTCACCGGAAGCCATGTCGTTCCCAGCACCACCGGTCAGGTGGTCATCGCCGGGACCACCGAACAGCTCGTCGGGCCCGTCGTCACCGGAGACCGAGTCGTTCCCTTCTTCTCCGAAGAGTTGGTCGTTGCCCGGCCCGCCGCTGAGGACGTCATCGTTGGATCCGCCGAGGAGGACGTCGTCCCCGCTTTCACCGAGCACCTCGTCCTTGCCGTCGTCGGAGACGGGGATGTCGCGGCCGACGAACGTGTCGTTCCCCCCGCCGGCGCAGACCACGTCGTCGCCCTCCTGTCCGAAGATCTCCTCGTCGCCCCCCAGGCCCAGGATGCTGTCGGGCCCGTCGGTCCCGAAGATCCGTCCCTGGCCGGACGCGACCCCCACTCGATTCACGCGCATCCCCAAACAGAAGGCCAGCTCGTACGCCCCCACGTCGCACCCGGAGCCCTGAGGACGGGGAACGCCTCGGGCATCGGTGGGTTCACAGGCTCCCACGCCTCCGGCGCTCCCGGCATCGATGGCCGGACTCCCGGCCTGGAGGGCATGCGTGTACGCGGGCTCGATGCCAGCGTTCAAGGGTGGTCCGCCGTTGTCGGCCAGCGGCTCGATCCCGACATCAGCGACGAGGGTGAAGCCGCACGGCGCGCCGCCCCCGCCCTCCTCCAGGCTGAGGGAGGTGCTGGTCGGCAGGGACCCACCGCAGTTGCCACCGGCGAGGTCGTCCCCCATGAGCGTGTTGGCGACTGTAAGAGGCCCCGAGCTCCAGATGTTGCCGCCGCCGCCGGCCGCGTTCGTGGCGTTGGCATCGAACGTCACGTTGTTCAGCCTCAAGCTGGGTCCGGCGCCGTCGGTGGAGTACAGCCCGCCGCCCAGGCCGCCCGACCCCGCGGTTCCGTTACCGGTGATGGTCACGTTCCGCAGGGAGGCCCCGGCTGAGTCGGCGATGAGCACGCCGTCGCCGTCGACGGCCTTGTTTCCGGAGAACGTCGTTCCGCTGATGTCCACGGAGCTATCGAGGAGGCTATAGACGCCTCCGCCGTTGCCCGTGTTGTCGTTGTCTTCGTCGGCGGTGTTGTTCAGGACCCAGCTGTCCGTCACGGTGAGGCTCGAGATGGGGCCGGAGCTGGACACGCCACCTCCGGTGAGGTTCGCGCTGTTGTTGGCGATGAGGGACCTGGTGACGCTGAGCGAGCCGGTGTTCCAGATCCCCCCGGCGCTTCCACCGGCGTCGTTCACCCTGATCTCGCTGTCCTCGACGGTCAAAGAACCCTGACTGAAGAGGCCGCCACCCGAACCGACCGAATCGTTGCTCAGGACCGATGTGGCCGACAGGGTCGCCGTCCCCCCCGCCTCGATGTTGATGCCGCCCCCGTTCTGGGCGTCGTTGTCCCGAACCACGGTCCCCGTCGCGGTCAGCGATCCGCCGCCGACGTTGATCCCCCCGCCCTCGACGCCCCCGCCGTTCTCCTCGAACGTCGAGTTCGACACCAGCAGGGTGCCGAGGGAGTGGATCCCTGACCCGTCGTCGATGGCCCGGTTGCTGACGAAGGTGCTGTCCTGGACGGTCAGGGTCGCCCCGGACCGCACGCGCACGCCCCCACCGAATTGGACCGATCCGTCGCGGATGGTCAGGCGAGAGATGATCACGGTGCCGCCGAGGACGTCCAGAGCTCTGTCGAGGTCGTCGGCATCGATGGTTGCGGTCCCGGTGGTCGGTCCCTGAAGGGTGACGTCCGAGAGGAGATCGAGGTCACCGGTGGCCGTGTCGTTCTCGTTCTGCCCCGGGATGGTGAAGACGTAGTCGCCCGCCGGGATGTCGATGGTATCCGTGCCGCTCCCCGCAGGACAGCCACCGAAGGCGGTGTCATCGTCGGCCGCCTTGGTGGCCTCGCGGAGGGAGCAGGCGGCTCCGGCACCGTATTCGTCGGTCGTCGTGGTGACGGTGATGGTGGCCGCCCGAGCCGGCATCGACGGCACGAGGACCGTTCCCGCGAGCACGGCTGCGAACCAGATGGAACGGACCCTCACCGACCCCCCTTCCGGAACGTGACGGAGTCTGCCAGAAAACCGCCGAGCCGGGCAACCCGGCTCAGCGGAACAGGTCCCGGGAAATGACCTCGCGCTGGATCTCGCTGGTCCCCTCGTAGATCCGGGGGGCCCTGACCTCCCGGTACAGCTTCTCCAGGAGGTGGCCCCGCTCCAGGGCCCGGGCCCCGTGGACCTGGATGGCCGAATCGACCACCCACTGGGCGGTCTCGGTGGCGAACACCTTGGCCATGGCAGAGCGGCGGGTGACGTCCGGGGCACCCTCGTCGTGGCCGGCGGCGGCGGCGTACACCATGAGCCGGGCGGCCTCGGTTCGGGTGGCCATCTCGGCCAGAGCATGGCCGACGGCCTGGAACTCGCGGAGGGGCCGTCCGAACGCCTCCCGACCCGCGGCGTGGTCCACCGCCGCGTCGAGGGCGGCCCGGGCTATGCCGACGGCGAACGCCCCGACGCTGGGCCGGAACAGGTCCAGGGTCCGCATGGCCACCCGGAAGCCGCCGTCGACCTCGCCCAGGACCTGGTCGGCGGCCACCGGGACCCCGTCGAACCGGAGCCGCCCGATGGCGTGGGGCGCCAGCAGCTCGATCGGTTCGCCGGACAGCCCGGGCGCGTCACCGGGGACCGCGAACGCGGTCACCCCCTTCGATCCCGCCTGGGGAGTGGTCCGGGCGAACACCGTGTACACGTCGGCGTCGGGGGCGTTGGAGATCCACGTCTTCTCCCCGGCCAGCCGCCAGCCGTCCCCATCTCGCTCCGCCGCGAGCTCCAGCCGGGCCGCGTCCGATCCGTGCTCCGGCTCGGACAGGGCGAACGCCGCCACGGCCCGGCCCGACGCCACCGCGGGGACCCACCGCTCCGCCAGCGGGCGGGGCCCCGACTGGAGGATGGGGTATGCGCCGAGGCCCTGGAGCGCCAGGGCGGTCTCGGCCTGGGTCGACTCCCGGGCCAGCGCCTCCCGGAGGAGGCACAGCGTGGTGGCGGAGACCTCGCCATCCTCGGGAAACAGCCGGGGGAGGAGCCCCTCCCGGCCGAGGGCCTCCACCAGGGGGCGGTTCACCCGGCCGGGCTGGCCGGCTGCGGCGACGGGCTCGAGGACCTCCCGGGCGATCCGCCGGGCCTCCTCGACCAGGCCACGCTGCTCGTCGGTCAGCGGCCAGGTCACGGCGGGACCATAGCAGGCGCGGTTTCGGCCCGTCCCGCCCCGCGCGGTACGATGACGAGCACACCACGGGCGAGGAGGGTCAGAGCATGGCCGAGTCTCCCTACTGGAACCCGCGGCACGAGACGATGCCGCGCCAGGACATCGAGGCGCTCCAGGTTCGCAAGCTGCGGAGCCTCCTGGACTGGACCGACGGCACCGTTCCCTGGCACGCCAAGCGGCTCGCGGACGCCGGCGTTACCGGTGATTCGATCGCTTCCCTGAACGACCTCCGCCGGATCCCGTTCATGACCCGCGAGGAGTGGATGCAGGGCCAGATCGAGAGCCCTCCGTACGGCACCGTGCTGGCCCGGGATCCGGACAAGGCCATCCGGTACCACATGACCTCCGGCACCACCGGCAAGACCCCCATCCGCGTGCTCGACGGCATGAAGGACTGGGAGTGGATCGCCGAGATGTGGTGCTACGGCCTGTGGGGCTTCGGCGTGCGGCCCTCCGACACGCTGTTCGTTGCCTTCGGCTACTCGACGTTCATCGGTTTCTGGGGCCTGCACTACGCGGGGGAGAAGCTCGGCTGCCTGGTCCTCCCCGGCGGTGCCCTGCAGACCGACCAGCGAGTGAACCAGATCGTGGAGATGGGGGCCACGGTGGTGGCCTCCACGCCGACTTACGCGCTGCGGATGGCCCAGGAGGCCAGGTCTCTCGGCGTCGACCTGGCCGGGAGCTCGGTGAAGCGCCTGATCCTGTCGGGCGAGCCGGCCGGCTCGATCCCCGCCACCAAGAAGCTCATCGAGGAGCAGTGGGGGGCCAAGGCCGGCGACACCGCCGGGATGACCGAGCTGGGCACGATCATGATCTTCGAGTGCGAGGCCCAGCCCGGCGGCACCCACATCATCGAGGACCACTACATCGAGGAGGTCATCGACCCCGAGACCGACAAGCCGGTGCCGTACGGCGAGATGGGGGAGCGGGTGGTGACGTCGTTCGGCCGAGGCTTCATCCCGGTCATCCGGTACCGGACCCGGGACTTCGTGGTCAGGGTGCCGGGGTCGACCTGCTCGTGCGGACGCACGTTCGACATCTACGAGGGCGGGATCCGCGGCCGGGTGGACGACATGAAGCTGGTCCGAGGGACCAACGTGTATCCCCGGGCGGTCGAGGCCATCGTCCGCGAACACGCCGAGATCGACGAGTTCCAGATCCACCTGTACACCGAAGAGGGGATCCGGGACGAGATCGAGATCCTGGTGGAGATCCCCGGGGCGGACGTGGACGCCCAGGCGATCCTGGAGCGGCTGGGGAAGGAGCTGGCCGACGCCCACGAGGGGCTCCGGTTCGGGGTGAAGCGAGCCGAGGACGGGAGCCTGCCGCGGTTCGAGCTGAAGGCCAAGCGCCTGATGGACGAGCGGATCGTGATCGGGACCGAGGGGGAGGCGAGACAGACATGACCGTCGAGCTGAACGAGGCCCAGCGCACGCTGATGGACTGTTACCGCACCCTGGCCGGCGTGCTCGAGACCCACCGCGACAGGCTGGCGCCGTTCGAGGAGCGGAACGCGCTCAAGGCCCTGGCCTCGCTGTGGCAGGTGGCCAACGGCCTCGACCAGGACCCCGGGCAGGTGTACCACCTGGGCGCATAGCGGTCCGGCCTTGCCCCCCGGTCGAGGTTTGAACGATGATTCAGGAACCCGACCGGAGGAGCCACGGATGGCCGGCGAGACCCAGTCCACGCTCTACTTCGGACCCTGGTACCGGAGGTCGCCCTTCTTCGAGGCCACGCTGCGGCACGGCTGTCAGGCCTACGACATCTACAACCACACGTACCTTCCGGGCTACTTTGACGACCCCGTCAAGGAGTACTGGCACCTCCTGAACCACGTCACGCTGTGGGACGTGGGGGCCGAGCACATCGTGCAGATCTCGGGGCCGGACGCGCTGGCGTTCACCAACCTCCTGACCTGTCGAGACCTGACGAGGTGCGCGGTCGGTCAGTGCAAGTACGCTCCGCTGATCGCCGAGGACGGCGGGATCGTCAACGATCCGGTGCTGCTCCGGATCGCGGAGGACCGGTTCTGGCTGGCCCTGGCCGATAGTGACGCCGGGCTGTGGGCCCGGGGCGTCGCCTGGCGGAGCAGGATGGACGTGGACATCGACGAGCCCGAGGTCTACCCCGTCCAGATCCAGGGACCCAAGGCCAAGGACGTGATGGGCGACCTGTTCGGCCAGGACGTGCTGGACATCCGGTACTACTGGTGCACGGAGGCCGACCTCGACGGCATCCCGGTCGTGATCAGCCGCACCGGATGGACCGGCGAGATCGGCTACGAGGTCTACCTGCGCGATCCCGCCCGCGGCGACGACCTGTGGGAGCGGATCATGGACGCCGGCCGGCCTTACGAGATCCGCCCGATCGCTCCGTGCGAGGCGAGGCGCATCGAGGCCGGCATCTTCAACTACCGCTCGGACATGACGCTGGCCAACAACCCGTTCGAAGTCACCGGGATGGAGCGGCTGGTCGAGGAGCAGGAGGCCGACTACGTGGGGAAGGCCGCGCTGGAGCGGATCCGGGCCGAGGGCGTGGCCAGCAGGCTCGTCGGCGTCGAGATGGCCGGCGATGCCCTGGAGTGGGAGCTGACGGAGTTCTGGCCCGCCTCTGAGGGCGGCGAGCGGGTGGGCCACGTCACCGACATGATCTGGTCGCCCCGGCTGGAGCGGAACATCGGCTACGTGTGGGTGCCGGTCGGGCTGGCCGAGCCCGGCACCGTGCTGGGAGTGGAGCCGACGCCGGGAACGCGGCGGGAGGCCCGGACGGCGGCCCTCCCGTTCATCGACCCGGGCAAGCGGATCCCGGCCGCCTGAGCGTGGGCGAGCGCATCCCGCCGAGCCGGGGGATCTCCTACTGGCTGCGCGAGGCGCTGGGGGCCGACCCCGGTGAGCCGTGCCCGCCGATCGACGGCGAGGTCACCGCGGACGTGGTCATCCTCGGCGGCGGGTACGCGGGGCTTTGGACGGCGTGGTTCCTGGCCGAGCGGGCGCCGGGGATCGACGTGGTCGTGCTGGAGCGGGATGTGTGCGGGTCCGGGGCCAGCGGCCGCAACGGCGGGTTCGTCGGCGCGTGGTGGGACGAGATCGACGGGCTGGCCGAGCGATATGGGGACGACGCCGCCCTCGCCGCGTGCCGTGCTTCTGGGGAGAGCGCCGCCGCGATCGGGGAGTGGTGCGAGAAGCACGGCGTCGACGCGTGGCACCGGCCGGCCCGGTACCTCGAGGTGGCTTCGTCGCCGGCGCAGGACGGTGCGTGGCGGGGCGCGGTCGAGGCGTGCCGCCGGCTCGGCGTCCCCCAGGAGTACCGGGAACTGTCGCCCGAGGAGGTTCAGGCCGTGTGCGCTTCCCCGGCATTCCTGGGCGGCGCGGGGATGCGCGGCGCCACCGTGCAACCGGCCCGGCTGGCCCGAGGCCTCCGGGGAGCGCTGCTGGAGCGGGGCGTCCGGATCCACGAGCGGACGCCGGCTTCGCGGCTCCGTGCCGGAAGCCCGGTGGTGGTGGAGACGCCTCGCGGACGGGTCCGGGCCGGCCACGCCGTGGTGGCCACGAACGCGTGGGCGGCGAGGTGGCCGGGGCTGCGACGGACGCTGGTGGTGCGAGGTAGCTACATCGTGCTCACGGCGCCGGCGCCCGAGCGGCTCGAGGAGCTGCGGTGGACCGGCGGCGAGCCGATCTGCGACGTCCGCACCGCGCTTCACTACTTCCGAACCACGCCCGACGGCAGGATCGCGTTCGGGGGCGTCGGCAGGGCCCTCGGGTCGCGGATCGGCCCGGGCTACGACCACGACCAGGCCTCGCTCCAGCTCGTGGCCGAGGGGTTCCGGCGGATCTTCCCCTCGTTCCGCGACGTCCCGATCGAGGAAGGCTGGGGAGGGCCCGTCGACGTGTCAGCCACGCACCACCCGTGGTTCGGCACGCTGCGGTCCGGCACCGTGCACTACGCCGTCGGCTTCACGGGGCACGGTGTGGGCCAGACCAACCTCGGCGGCAGGATCCTCTCGGCCCTGGCCCTCGGAGCCCACGATCCGGTGACCGACCTGCCCTTCGTGAACCGGCGTCCGAAGCGGTTCCCGCCGGCGATCCTGACCGTGCCGGGCACGTTTCTGGTCCAGAGGGCCATCCTTCGCCAGGATCGCCTCCAGGACGCGGGCCGGCGCCCGAGCTGGCTCACCCGGTTCGTGGCGAGCCTCCCCCGCCGCCTCGGCTACGCGCTGGGCCCGTCCAAGCGTTAGCGGAAGCGGGCATCCCGCCAGGCGATGGCGGCCTTGAGACCCTGCTCGGCCCGGATCCTGTTGAACTCCTGCCGCTCTGGCACCTCGGCCGACTCGATCACCGCGTCGAGGTCGACGTTGGCCTGCAATGCCTGGCGGAACCCCGCCGCGTCCCAGGCCCGGTTGATCGAACGCTTGGTGAGGGAGACCGCCACGGGGTCGAGCACGGCGATCTTCCGGCCCAGGGCCAGCGTCTCGTCCTCCAGCCGGTCACGGGGCACGACCCGGTTCACCAGCCCCATCCCGAGGGCTTGGTCGGCGGGGATCCGGTCCTCCCCGGTGAACAGCAGTTCCTTGGCTTTCCGCGCCCCGATCAGCCACGGCATCACCATGGTCACCACGCCGGACCCGAACCGGATCTCGGGCTCGCCGAACAGGGCGTCGTCCGAGGACACGGCCAGGTCGCAGATCATCATCAGGTCGCACCCACCGGCCAGGCAGTATCCGTGCACCTCGGCGATGACCGGTTTGGGATGGTCGAACAGCTCGAGCATGTGCTCGACGCTGGCGGCCAGCTCCTCCCGCCATCCCGCCTGGTCGGGAACGCCGTGCTCGGCGTGCTGCTCGGCCTCCTCCTTGAGGTCGTAGCCGGCGCAGAACGCTCGTCCGGCGCCGCGCACGACCACCACTCGGGCGCCGTCGTCCGCGGCGGCCCGGGTCAGCGCGGCCGACAGAGCGTCGACGAGCTCCGTCGAGAGCGCGTTCAGCAGCTCCGGCCGGTTCAGCGTGAGCCGGCGAACCGGGCCGAGATCCTCCTCCAGGAGGACCGGCTCGGTCACGGCCCGCTCCCGTCGGCCAGCCGGGCGCCGCGCTTGGCGAGCTGGTCGGCGATGATCACTCGCTGGATCTCGCTGGTCCCCTCCCAGATGCGGTCGACGCGCAGCTCCCGGAAGAACCGCTCGGCCACGTTCTCGCGCATGTAGCCGCGCCCGCCGAAGATCTGCACGGCGCGGTCGGCCACCCGGTTCGCCATCTCCGAGGCGTAGAGCTTAGCCATCGAGCACTGCGCATGCAGCACCTTCACGTCCTCCCCCGCATCGATCGCCTCGGCCGTGCGATAGGTGATCAGCCGCGCCGCCCACAGCTCCGTGATGCTGTCCGCCAGCATGAACTGCACGGCCTGAAATTTCGCGATCGGCTCGCCGAACTGCTGGCGCCCCTTGGCGAACGCCGTGGCCTCCTCGATCAGCCGCCCCGCCGCTCCGCAGCATCTGGCCGCAATCCCCAGCCGCTCGTAGCGGAACCAGCTGTAGGTGAAGTCCATGCCGTCGCCTTCCTCGCCGATGCGGGTGGCCGCGGCCACGCGCACGTTCTCGAATCGGTAGATCGGATGGTGTGCCGCATAGCTGTGGCTGTAGGCCGGCGTGCGCACGAGCGTGACG
>JBOGWD010000069.1:0-3521 GCA_050693275.1 Actinomycetota bacterium
CGACCAACCTGGAGATCCTGGAGTCGCGCCTGGATGCCGAGACCGTCCGAACCATCACCCGGTTGCTGCGCCATCTGGCCCGGCGGTCGAAGCGCCTTCGGCCCCAGTTGGAGTCCCTGGCGAAGGCAGTGGCTGGATACGAGGGCAAGTCGCTGAGGCAAGTTCTTCGGACGAGATCAGACAGGCCGGAGCGCAGGAAACAGCGGCGCCCGCGCCGGTAGCCGACCCGCAAACCGGCTGGCCTCGTTCGACGCGGTCCCGACCGGAACCGAACGGTCGCCTTGTGCGTTGGGGTCTTCGGAGGCCGAAGATGCGGGCGGAGGTGGCGGAGCGGGTCAGGATCGAGGGCGGCGTGCTGGCCGAGCTGTATACCTGGCACGCCGACGACGCCCTTCGGCTGGCGTTCCTTCTCACCGGGGACCGCGCCACGGCCGAGGACCTGGTCCAGGACGCTTTCGTCCGCCTGGCCGGGCGACTGCTCCATCTCCGGGATCCCGGCGGGTTCCACGCCTACCTGCGAACGACCGTGGTGAACCTCGTCCGGTCCCACTTCCGCCGGCGAGGCGTCGAACGGCGCTTCGCCGAGCGGCAGACCACTCCGCCGCCGGCCGAGCCGCCGGACGTCGGCCGTCGGGAGGAGATGCGGCTCGCGCTGTTGGCGCTGCCCCTCCGCCAGCGAAGCGCCATCGTCCTTCGCTACTACGAGGACCTGTCGGAGGCCCAGGCCGCGGAGCTCATGCGGGTGCGGCCGACGGCGATCAGGTCGCTGGTCTCGCGCGGGATGGCGACCCTGCGGCGAACGATCGAGGAGGACTAGATGGAGACCCGGATCCGTGAGCGGCTGCACGATCTGGCCAACGACGCCCCGACGAGCCGGTCGATGCCGCCGGCGCTCCGCCGGCGGGCCCGGCGACGGATCGGCGTGACCCTGGTCGTGGGGACCGTGGTCGTGGCCGCCGCGGCCGTCGGCGTGTCCGAAGGACTCCGCGCCATCGCCCAGCGTGAGGTCCGGCCGACCCAACAACCGGATGCGTCAGCGTTCGAGCGGGCTCGAGGGTGGATCGCGGTGGGGGGTGTCGGGATCGAGGCCGTGGATCCCAGGGACCCCTCGAACCGGATCCTCCTCACTCGCCGACCCGACGCCTTCGACCGCCCCCTGGCCTGGTCGCCCGATGGCTCCATGCTGCTCTTCCTCCGCGACTCGATCGGCGGATCGTTCTCGGGCAACAACCTGTTCGTCCTACACGCCGACGGGACGGTGGTCCGGCTGACCACGGGCGGCGGCGTGATCGGGGGGTCTTTCTCGCCCGACGGAACGAAGGTGGTGTTCGCACGGATCCCGGGGTTCCGGGTAGCGCTGGACTCGCTGTTCGTGGTTCCGGTGGAGGGCGGCACGCCGCAGAGGATCGAGGACGGCGGCGAGGAGCCATCGTACTCGTATCCCGCATGGTCCCCCGACGGCGAGCGCGTGTTCTACATCGGTCGGTTCCGGGACAGCGCCGACGACGGCCCGGGGCTGGCCTGGACGAACGCCGATGGCACCGGCGACGGCTACCTGGTGGACAATCTCCTCCTCGATCAGGTCGAGGGGGAAACGGCGGGCCTGGCGTGGTCGCCGGACGGAACGCGGCTGGCGTTCGCCGGCACCTCGGAGGCCCGGCACAGCGCCGTGTACGTCGTCGGGTCGGATGGGACGGGCCTGACGGAGCTCGTGGGCGGCGACAGCGAGCGGTACGCCTGGCCGACGTGGTCGCCGGACGGCTCCCGGATCGCCTTTGTCGTCGGCAACCGTGTGTTCTCCGTTAGGCTCGACGGCACCGGCCTCCGGGAGCTGGCCGGCGTCCCGGCCGACGGGAGGATCGCGTGGAACCCGGTCGCATAGCCGCCTTCGCGATCACGATGCTCCTCCTTGGGGTTGGGTGTGCCGACGAGGAGCCCGCGGAGCGGTCCACCAGGAATCCCGCGGCCGTGGTGGAGGGTAGGGCGTACGAGCCGGGGATCGACCCGACGGCCTTCGTCCGGGACATCGACAACCCCTACCTGCCGTTGACCCCCGGCCAGACCCTGGTCTACGAGGGGGTCTCCGACGGAGAGCGCGAGCGGGTGGAGGTCACCGTCACCCCGGAGACGAAGCAGGTCATGGGCGTCACGGCAACCGTCGTTCGGGACCGAGCGTTCGTCGACGGGGAACTCGTGGAGGACACCTTCGACTGGTTCGCCCAGGACCGGCAAGGCAACGTGTGGTACTTCGGTGAGGAGACCGCTGAGTACAAGGGCGGCGAGATCGTGACCAGGGCGGGCTCGTGGGAGGCCGGTGTGGATGGGGCCCGGCCCGGGATCGTCATGCTCGCGGAGCCGCGGGTCGGCGACACCTTCCGGCAGGAGTACTAGGAGGGCGAGGCCGAGGACATGGCCCGGGTCCGGGACCTCGGCGCGTCGGTCACGGTCCCCTTCGGCTCCTTCGAGGACGTCCTGGTCACCGAGGACTGGACCCCCCTGGAGCCGGACATCCTCGAGCATAAGTCCTACGCCCGAGGGATCGGGGTGGTCCTGGAGCAGCTCGTCGAGGGCGGCTCCGGCATCCTTCGCCTCGTCGAGCTCCGGGATGCCTCGGGGCGCTGACCCGAGGCGCCCGCCGCTTGCCTCGTCCGGGCGTGGAGGCGTACAGTTCACCGCGCATCGGGAGGGAGCGCCGATGGTCCGCGAACAGGGTGACCTGCTCACGATCGAGGAGACGCCCACCGGGTGCCGGCTGACCGGCGAGGTCGACGCCACCACCGCCGATCGCTTGGAGACCTTCATCGCCGAGCACGTGCGCCCAGATGAAGATTTCATCGTCGACTGCTCGGGCCTGACGTTCATGGACAGCTCCGGCCTCCACGCGATCCTGAGGGCCGCCGGCCGGATGGCCGGGGGCGCACTGGTGTTCCGAGGATGCGGTCCCAGCATCCGCCGGCTCTTCGACGTCGCCGGTGTGGAGGAGATGGCCCCGGTGGTCATCGAGTAGCCCCGGCCGATCCCACGACGAGATCACCGGGCAGTCCGCGGAACCGCCCCACGTCCTTCGCCTCTTTCTCCAGCGCCGCTCGGACGGCTCGGGTCGGTCTGGCGAACGGCTCGACGGTCACCGCGAGCCGGCGTCCCTTGATCACGGCGGACCACGTGGCCACGGCCACCCCGTCGGCCACGGCCGACTGGCGGATCACGCCCCCGCCCGGGATCACCTTTCGGGCGTGACGCTCGGGCAGGATCAGGTCGCGGGAGCGCCAGCCCATCAGGTACTCGTCGAACATGGGGAGGAGCCGGACCGACCCCTCCGGCACCTCGCTTCGGCGTCCCTTCAGCCGCCACCGCGGTCCCCGAGCAGTGTCCACCTCGACGAGACGGTCGGCCGCGAGGCTCCAGGCCCGGCGGACGTCGGCCGCACGAAGACCGGACCACGTGGCCAGATCGGCCGGCTCGGCGGGGGAGTGGGCGGCCAGGTACCGCACGGCCAGCTCGGCCAGGGCCTGGTCGCGGTC
>JBOGWD010000070.1:0-15919 GCA_050693275.1 Actinomycetota bacterium
CCGAGCCCGGGGATGCCCCCGTCGCGCCGGGCGCCGTTCTCCGTGGTCTCCTCGCCGGGCCGGGTCTCCGTGGCCATCAGACCAGCACCTTCACGACCGCGGTCACCAGGATGTTCACCAGGGCCAGGGGGATCAGGACGATCCACGAGAACCGCTGGAGCTGGTCCTCTCGAAGGCGCGGGTACGTGGCCCGGAGCCAGATGATGAGGAAGGAGAGCGCCCCGATCTTCGCGGCCATCCACAGCGGCGCGGGGATGAAGTCGAGGGCCGGGGGGGCCAGGTAGCCGCCGAGGTACAGGACCGCGGCGATGGCCGACAGCACCACGATGCCGCCGTACTCGGCCAGCAGGAAGAAGGCGAACTTCAGCCCCGTGTACTCCGTGTACGCTCCGAAGATGATCTCGGAGTCGGCGATCGGCATGTCGAAGGGCGTGCGGATCAGCTCGGCCAGCGAGGCCACCACGAAGATCACCAGTCCGATCGGCTGGACGAGCGCAAACCAGTACGCGCGCTGCGCCTCCACGATCCCCACCAGCGACAGGGTGCCGGCCAGCATGGCCACCGACACCGCCGCCAGGATCAGGGGCAGCTCGTAGGCGATCAGCTGGGCAGCGGCTCGAACCGCGCCGATCAGGGAGAACTTGTTGGCGGAGGCCCACCCGGCCATCAGCACCCCGATCACCGAGACCGCGGAGATGGCCATCACGAAGAAGATGCCGACGTCGAGGTCCAACGCCCAGATGTCCGGCCCGAACGGGATCACCACGATCACCAGGATCGTCGGCACCAGGACGACCGCCGGGGCCAGTGAGAACACCCACCGGTCGGCGGCCCGAGGAATCACGTCCTCCTTCTGGACGAACTTCACGCCGTCGGCGATGAGCTGGGCCCACCCGTGGAACCGGCCCGCCTCCATCGGACCGAGACGGTGCTGCATGTGGGCCAGGATCTTGTGCTCCGCGTAGCCGATGCCCAGGGGAGCCACCAGGAAGAACCCCATCACCAGCACGACCTTGAGGAGCAGCGCCACCCAGAGGTTGGAGAAGAGCTGATCGACGAAGCTCACTCGGGACCCTCCCCCGTGGTCTCCTCGCCGGGCCAGGGCTTGGCCAGCCGCGTGGTCAGGGCGAAGTCCTTGCGGAGCGGATGGCCCTCGAACTGCTCCGGGAGCAGGAGCTTGACGAGCTGAGGATGACCCTCGAAGTCGATCCCGAACAGCTCCCATGTCTCGCGCTCGTGCCAGTTCGCCCCCGGGTAGAGCCCGGCGATCGAGGGCACCCGAGGCTGCTCCGAGCCGACCGCCACCTTGACCCGGACCTGATGATGCCGATGCGTCGACCAGAGCTGCACGACCACGTCGAATCCGTCCTCACCCCGGTCGACCGCGCTCACGAAGTCGAGGAAGTCGAAGGCGAGCTCCGCGTCGTCCCGGAGGGACTCGATGAGCTCGACGTAGCGCTCCGGGGCCACCCGTACGGTCGCCTGGTCGAACGTGTCGGTGGCCTCCAGGAGATCGCTGCCGAACCGAGCCTGGAGCCGGCCGGCGATCTCAGCTGGGGGCAGGGGCGCCGGTGAGCTTGCCACTCCACTTCTCCCGGATGTCTTCGTGGGCGATCTTCTCCTGCAGCTTGATGATGCCGTGCAGCAGAGCCTCCGGCCGCGGAGGGCATCCGGGGACGTAGACGTCCACCGGGATGAGCTGGTCGACCCCCTTGGTCACCGAATAGGAGTCCCAGTACGGGCCGCCGCAGTTCGAGCACGACCCGAAGGAGATCGTGTACTTCGGATCGGGGATCTGGTCGTAGACGCGCTTCAGGGCCGGAGCCATCTTGTCGGTCACCGTCCCGGCCACCACGAGGAGGTCGGCCTGGCGGGGGCCGTGAGCGAAGGGGATGACGCCCAGTCGGATGAAGTCGTGCTTCGAGGTCGAGGTGGCGATGAGCTCGATGGCGCAACAGGCCAGGCCGAAGTTCATCACCCACAGGGAGTACTTCCGGCCCCAGTTCAGGAGGAACTTCACCGGCTGGAGATTCGCCAGCGGGGTCCGCTCGATCAGGCCCACCGCAGGACCCCCTTCCGCCACGCATACACCAGGCCGGTGCCGAGGATCAGGATGAAGATCGTCATGCTCACGACCGCGTACATCCCGAGGCGCTCGAACACGACGGCCCAGGGGAACAGGAACACGCTCTCGACGTCGAAGATCACGAAGAGGAAGGCATAGATGTAGTAGCGGATCTGGCTCTGGGACCAGCCCTCGCCGACCGGATCGATGCCGCACTCATAGGTGGTGAGCTTCTCGGGGAGGGGCCGACTGGGGGCGACCACCCGGGCCAGGAGGATGGCCACCGCCACGAGGCCCGCGCCAGCCACGGCCAGGGCCAGGATCGTCCCGTACGAGCGGAAGTATTCCTCCACGACTTTGTGAATGGTTTCTCAAGCGCGATTCTACCAGGGGCCCTCGACCCGCCGGGAGCGGCAGGTCAACCCTCCGCACCGCAGCGGGCGGCGATGAAGCCGGAGAGATGGATCAGCGCGTCCCGGGCCCCGCCCGGCGGAAGGAGCCCGGCCTCATCGACGGCCCCCCGGACCGACTCGGCCACCACGGTCCGGGCCCGCTCCAGGGAGCCGTCGGACCGGACGATGTCCAGTGCCTCGGCCAGACGATCGCCGCTCGGTGGACCGGTGGCCAGGAGCGACCGCAGCTCCTCGCGGCGGGCCGACTCCCGCAGCGCGTAGATCACGGGAAGGGTGTACACGCCCTCCCGGAGGTCGGCGCCGGGCTCCTTCCCCAGAACGCCACGGTCCGCGGTCAGGTCCATGATGTCGTCGGAGAGCTGAAAGGCCAGGCCCAGGGCGTGGCCGAACCGCTCCAGGCCCTCGACCACCTCGGGCGCCGCGCCCGACAGCATGCCGCCGAGCCGGCAGGACGTGGCGATCAGGGAGGCCGTCTTCCGGCGGATCACGTCGAGATAGCGAGCCTCGTCCGCATCGACCAGACCCATGCCCTGGACCTCTCGGATCTGGCCCTCGCAGACCTGGGCGATGGTCCGGGCCAGCAGCCTGGTCACCTCGGTCCCCAGGTCCGAGGAGATCTCCGAGGCCCGGGCGAACAGGAAGTCGCCGGTGAGGATGGCCACGGTATTGTCCCACCGGGCGTTGGCCGAGGGGATCCCCCGGCGGGTGCGAGCCTCGTCGATCACATCGTCGTGGTACAGGGTGGCCAGGTGGGTCAGCTCGATGGCCACGGCGCCGGGGACCAGTCGGGCGTCGGCCGCGTCGCCGAAGTGCCCTCCCAGGAGCACCAGCAGGGGTCGGAAGCGCTTGCCGCCGGCCGTGAGCAGGTAGCCGGCGGCCTCGGAGACCAGCGGCACCTCCGAGGTCACCACCGCGGTCAGCGCCTCCTCGACCTCCGCCAGCCTGCCTCGGAGATCCCCCTCCAGCCGATCGTCGGGAGCCCGCAGCTCCTTCCAGGTCGTGGCCACGCCCCGGATGCTACCCCCGCTCACCACCGCAGGACGCCAGCCGTCTGGAGCGGATCGAGCAGCAGCCCCGGGAGGATCCCGAAGAGGAGCGTGAGCGCGGCCGTGACGGCCAGGGCCACCCCCGGCGCCGACCCCGTCGGGACCGACTCCGCCGCCTCGTCCGGATCCTCCATGTAGGCCAGGACGATCA
This sequence comes from Actinomycetota bacterium, assembly GCA_050693275.1. GTDB lineage: Bacteria > Actinomycetota > UBA4738 > UBA4738 > CALAEC01 > CALAEC01. The sequence goes on from JBOGWD010000070.1 coordinate 3,676, forward strand.
GCCGGATGTAGAAGAACGCGGCCACCACGCTGGCCAGGACCGCCACGACCACCAGGCCCTCCAGCCCGGCCCGTACGGCCGCCCCGAACACCAGGACCTTGGCGATGAACCCGGCCGTCGGCGGGATGCCGGCCAGGGAGAGCAGGAACAGGGCCAGGAGCGCCCCGAGGACCGGGTTGCGTCTGGCCAACCCGCGATAGGAGCGGAGCGACGTGTGGTCCTCGCCCCTGCGGGACACCACGATCACCACCGCGAACGCCCCGAGGATCATCGCCGCGTACGCCACCAGGTAGAACATGGAGCCGGAGATCCCCTCCTGGTTGGCGGCGGCCACGCCGACCAGGACGAAGCCCGCGTGGGCGATCGAGGAGTACGCCAGCATCCGCTTCACGTCGGTTTGGGCGATCGCCAGGACGGACCCGATCACCATGGTGAGCGCAGAGACCCCGACCAGGGCCGGGGTGAGCTCCCACGACACCGGCCCGAGCGCCACCGTGGCCACTCGGATCAGGGCGGCGAATCCGGCCACCTTGGTCCCGGCCGCCATGAACCCGGTCACCGGAGTGGGGGCCCCTTGGTAGACGTCGGGGGTCCACATGTGGAACGGGACGGCCGCGACCTTGAACGAGAAGCCCACGGTCAGCAGCGCCCCGGCCACCAGGATGAGGGCCACGGACTCGGTCCGCCCGGACAGCGCCTCCGCGATGCCCCCCAGGCTCGTCGTCCCCGTGGCCCCGTAGGCCAGGGCGATCCCGTAGAGGAAGAACGCCGAGGAGAACGCCCCAAGCAGGAAGTACTTGAGGCTGGCCTCCTGCGAGGCCAGCCGCCGCCAGGAGAACCCGGTCATCACGTACAGCGACAACGACAGGACCTCGAGGGCGAGAAACACCACGATGAGATCGGCGGCCGCCGCCAGGAGGGTCATCCCCGAGGCCGCGAACAGCAGGAGCGCGTAGTACTCGCCCCGCGCTTCACCGGTCCGCTCCAGGTAGTGCGCCGCGAGCAGCACGCCGAGCGCCGCGGAGCCCAGGATCACCAGGCGGAAGAACAGCGCGTAGCGGTCGACCGCGATCATCCCGCCCAGGACCGTGAGCTCGTCGGCGGGGGGCACCTGCCACTGACGGACCACCACCGCCCCGGCCACCAGGATGCCCACGAGGGCCACCACGGCCATGGGCCAGGCCCCGCGGGAGGGTCGGGTCGCGTCGACCAGCAGGATCAGCATCGCCACCCCGGCCAGGAGGATCTCCGGAAGGATGGGGGCAAGCGCGAGCTCGGGGGTCTGGATCGGCACCTCAGCGTCCTCCCGCGATGCCGCCGACCGAAGCCGAGGACGGCTCCACCGCGATCAGCCGGACGTGCCGGTCGGCGGCCGGCTCGATCCGATCGAGGAGGGGCTTGGGGTACACGCCGATCGCCACGATGGCCACCACGATCGGCACGAGGAACGCGTACTCCCGGCCGGACACATCGGGGGTCTCGTCCAGGGCCGGAGGCAGGTCGCCGTGCATGGCCCGCTGGTACGCCCACAGGAGATAGATGGCGGACAGGATCACGCCCGTCGCCCCGATGACCGCGGCCAGCCGGTTGACGTCGAAGGTGCCCAGGAGGATCAGGAACTCGCCCACGAACCCGTTGAGCCCGGGGAGGCCCAGCGAGGACAGCGCCACAACCAGGAAGAACCCGGCCAGCACGGGAGTCCGGCGCGCCAGCCCCCCGAGCCTGCCGAGGTCGCGGGTATGGGTCCGGTCGTACAGCATCCCGACGAGCAGGAACAGGGCCCCGGTGGAGAGCCCGTGGTTCAGCATCTGGATGACCCCGCCCGACATGCCCTGGAGCGTCCCGGCGAAGATCCCCAGCACCACGAAGCCCAGGTGGGACACGCTGGAGTACGCCACCAGACGCTTGACGTCCGTCTGGATGAGGGCCACCACGGCCCCGTACACGATGCCGATGACCGCCAAGGTGGTGACGAGCCCGCGGAAGTCGTCCGAGGCGCCCGGGAACAGCGTGAGGTTGAATCGGATCAGCCCGTAGGCCCCGATCTTCAGGAGCACGCCGGCCAGGATCACCGACCCCGCCGTGGGAGCCTCCGTGTGCGCGTCGGGCAACCACGTGTGCAGCGGGAACAGCGGGACCTTGACGGCGAACGCCAGGAAGAACGCCAGGAACAGCCAGCGGGCGGTGGCGGCGGGAAGGTCCATCCCGATGAGCTGACGGAGATCGAAGGTCGTCTGTCCGAGGACGGACTCGGCCCGGAAGGCCAGGAACAGGATCGCCACCAGGAGGAGGGCGGACCCGGCCATCGTGAACAGGAAGAACTTCACCGCCGCGTAGACCCTTCGGCCACTCCCCCAGATCCCGATCACCAGGTACATCGGGAAGAGGAGGCCCTCGAAGAACACGAAGAAGAGGAGGAGGTCGAGGGCCACGAACGCCCCGAGCATCGCCGTCTCCAGGCCGAGCAGCGAGGCCATGAAGTACGGCACCTGCCGATCGACCCGCCACGAGGCCAGGATCGTCAGCGGCATGAGGAACGTGGTCAGGAGGACCATGAACAGGCTGATCCCGTCCACGCCGAGGACGTAGCGGACGTTGAGGGGCCCGACCCAGTCCAGGTCCTCCACGAGCTGGAACCCGGCCCGGCCCTCGAACTCGGTGAGGATCCCCAGCGACACCACGAAGGTCGCCACCGACACGATGAGGGCCCACCATCGCCAAGGAGCGTCGCCGGCGAAGCCGCCGGCCTCCGGGCGCCGCCGGGGCATCGGCGCCGCCACCAGCAGGAGAACCGCGCCGGCAAGGGGGAGGAACACGGTCACGGTCAGCCAGGGGAAGCCGCCGGCCATCTAGGACCTCACCACCATCAGGAAGACGATCGTCGCCGCGCCCAGCAGGAACGTCAGCGCGTAGGTGCGGACCAGCCCCGTCTGGAGCCGCCGGCCCACGCCCGCCAGCCGGGCGAAGGCCCGGCCGATGCCGCCCACGGCGCCGTCGATGACCCGGGCGTCGAAGACGTACGCGGAGAACGCGGCCGCGGCCTTGCCCGGAACCACCAGCAGGGTGCCGTAGGCATCGTCCACGTAGAAGCCGCCGGCCAGGGCCCGCCGCACCCCGGGGAACCGGGCGCGCAGGGCCTGCCAGTCGAACCGGCCGGAGCCGTACGCGAACCACGACAGGACGATGCCGGCGGCGGCGGCGACCGAGGCGATGACCGACAGCCCCAGCTCGGACAGTCCCCCGGTGGCCGCGTACGCGTGCGCCTCCGCCTCACCGACGACGGGCCCGAGGAACCCATGGATCCGACCGGTCTGCACCGAGAGCCCCAGCAGGCCGCCCAGCACCGCGCCCACCCCAAGGGCCAGCATCGGGAGGGCCATCAGCCGTGGGGACTCGTGCGGGTGCAGGTCGCTCCGGGTCCGCCCCTCGAACGTCAGGGCGTAGGCCCTGGTGATGTAGACGGCGGTGATGAACGCCGCCACGAGACCGGCCACCCATAACCCGGTACGGCCCGCCTCGTACGTCGCTGCCAGGATCTGGTCCTTGCTGAAGAACCCCGCGAACAGGGGGATGCCGGCCAGCGCCAACCCCCCCACGGCGAACGAGCCCGCCGTGAGGGGCATCCGCCGGCGCAGGCCGCCCAGCCTAGTCACGTCGATCTCGCCGTCGGTGGCGTGCATCACGCTGCCCGCGGCCAGAAAGAGCAGGGCCTTGAAGAACGCGTGGGCCACCAGGTGGAAGATGGCCACGGCGTAGGCCCCGACCCCGGCAGCCAGGAACATGTAGCCGAGCTGGCTGATCGTCGAGTACGCCAGGACCCGCTTCAGGTCGTCCTGCCCGATCGCCGAGAGCCCGGCGTAGACGGCGGTGACGGCGCCGATCACGGCGACCACGCCGAGGGCCACCTCCGAAGCCTCGAAGATCGCGTGCGTGCGAACGACCAGATACACGCCGGCGGTGACCATCGTGGCCGCGTGGATCAACGCCGAGACGGGGGTAGGACCCTCCATGGCATCGGGGAGCCACACGTGGAGTGGGACCTGGGCCGACTTGCCCACCGCCCCGGCGAACAGCAGCAGCGCGATCGCCGTGGCCGTGGCCGACGCGACCGATCCGGCCGCCCCGAAGACCTCGTCGAACCGGACGGAGCCCGTGGTCGAGAAGACCAGGAAGATCCCGATCAGCATCGCGGTGTCGCCGATGCGGGTCACGATGAACGCCTTCTTCCCGGCATCCGCAGCGGCCCTGCGCTCGAACCAGAACGCGATCAACAGGTACGAGCACAGGCCCACGCCCTCCCACCCTACGTAGAGCAGCACGAAGTTATTCGCCAGGACCAGCGTGAGCATGGCCGCGACGAACAGGTTCATGTACGCGAAGAACCGCGAGTATCTCGGGTCACCGTGCATGTAGTCCATCGAGTAGACGTGGATGAGGAAACCGACGCCGGTCACCGTCAGCGCCATGACCATCGACAGCGGGTCCACCCGGAGCTCGACGGGCGCCTGGAACGAGCCCACCGAGATCCAGTCGAACACCTTCACGGTCAGCGTCCGGTCCTCCGCACCGAGGCCCAGCAGATCGACGAGCACGACGACGGACACGACGAACGACGCCGCGACCAGCAGCGAGGCCAGCCCCCCCGCCACTCTCCGTAACGGCTTCCCCGCCACCATCAGGGCCACCGCCCCCGCGAGCGGGAACGCCGGCACCAGCCAGATGAGGTCAGCCAAGAGATCGCGGCTCCACCCGCGGCGCCTGTTGACGGCCGGGTCCCCTCCGCCGCTCGCAAGGGGCTCGCGGCGGCAGCCCCCCCGGCCTACGCGGCCCCGCGCAGCGGCCGTGAGTTCGCGGCGCCGCGCGTGAAGCGGAGATCTCAATCACCACTTCAACAGGTTCACGTCGTCGACGTTCGCGCTGACGCGCTTCCGGAAGATGGCCACGATGATGGCCAGCCCGACGACCACCTCGGCCGCCGCCACCACCATCGAGAAAAACGCCAACACCTGGCCGTCCACCTCGCCGAGCTGGCGGGCGAACGCGATCAGCGACAGGTTCACCGCGTTGAGCTGGAGCTCGATCGACATGAAGATGACCAGGGCGTTGCGTCGGACCAGGACCCCGATCGTGCCGATCGTGAACAGCAGGGCCGACAGCACCAGGAAGAACCCGATCGGGGTGCTCACGAGACGGGCTCCCGCTCCGGCGCCGGGTCCCCGGCAGGCGTGTCCGGGTCCGGCAGGCCCCTGGCCTTCCGCCGGGCCAGGACCATGGCCGCCACCGCGGCCACGATCAGCAGGATCGAGGTGATCTCGAACGGGAGCACGTAGTCGGTGAACAGCACGCGGGCGATGGCCCGGACGTTGTCGCCGGCGGGAGCCGGCCCCGGCGAGGCGGTCAGGCCGACGCCGAGGCCGATCGCCAGCACCACCCCGGACACCAGGAGGAGTCCCAGCCCGATGGCCAGCCAGCGCTGCCCGGGGATCGTCTCCACGAGCGCCTCCCGCCGGTCGACGCCCAGGAACATGATCACGAACAGGAACAGCACCATGATGGCTCCCGCGTACACGATCACCTGGACCGCGGCCAGGAAGTGCGCGTCGAGCAGGACGAAGAACACGGCCAGCGTGAACTGGTTGAGGACCAGGAAGAGCGCCGCGTAGACCGCGTTGCGCTGCAGGAGCATCAGGACCGCCGCGCCGACGCTGATCGGCGCCACGATCCAGAAGACCACCAGGTCCATCAGCGCCCCTGCTCCGTTCCGGGAGCCGTCCCCAGCGGGAGGGGCAGCTCCAGGAGCTGCTCCTTCTCCAGGATGGCGTCCTCGCGGGTCTCCCACGAGAGCTCGTAGCTCGAGGTGAGGGTGAGCGCCCGGGTGGGGCAGGCCTCGACGCAGAGGCCGCACATGATGCACCGGAGGTAGTTGATCTGGTAGACCTGCGCGTAGCGCTCCCCTGGCGAGACCGGTGCCTCGGGATCGTTGTCCTCGCCCTCGACGTAGATCGCGTCGGCCGGGCAGGCCCAGGCGCACAGCTCGCACCCGATGCACTTCTCCAGCCCGTTCTCGTGCCGGTTCAGCAGGTGGCGGCCGGTGTGGGACCGCGGGGGCAGCGGCTTGATCTCCTTCGGATACTCGTACGTCACGGGCCTGCGGAACATGCTCCGGAACGTAACCCACAGGCCCTTGAAGATGTCGCCGATCATCGCGCGGTCTCCGCGTCCTCGGCGGACTTCTTCCGAGCGAACAGCGGGGCGATCAGCGAGAGGAGCAGGGTGGCCCCCGCGCCGATGGCCACCCACCGGAACAGCGCGTCCCGGCCGATCTCGTCGGGCAGCACCACGATCGCCCCGGTGGCCAGGACCCACACCAGCCCCCAGGGGATCAGGATCTTCCATCCGAACGACATCAGGCGGTCGTAGCGGAACCTCGGGATCGTGGCCCGGACCCACACGAACAGGAAGATCACGGCCACGACCTTGAGCACGAACCACACCAGGGGCCACAGCCATGGGAGGAAGCCGAACACCGGCCCCCGCCAGCCGCCCAGGAAGAGCGTCACGGTGACCGAGGCGACCGTGATCGTGTGGATGTACTCGGCCAGATAGAACATGGCGAACCGGATGCCCGAGTATTCGGTGAAGTATCCGGCCACCAGCTCCGTCTCGGCCTCGGGGAGGTCGAACGGCGGCCGGCTCGTCTCGGCCAGCGCGGCCGTGGTGAAGATCAGGAACGCCGGGAACTGCGGGATGATGTTCCAGATCCGGTCCTGAGCGGCCACGATCTCCGACATCCGGAGCGTCCCCGAGTACATCAGCACGGCCACGACCCCCAGGGCCAGGCCGACCTCGTAGGAGATCATCTGGGCGGTGGAGCGGATGCCGCCGAGGAGCGGGTAGGCGGAGCCGCTGGACCAGCCGGCCAGGACCACGCCGTAGACGGCCAGCGACCCCATGGCCAGGACCCACAGGATGCCGATGTTGAGGTCGGACAGCTGGAACGGGATCCGTCGCCCGAACAGCTCCACCCCCGCGCCGAAGGGGACGACGGCGAACGCCAGGAAAGCGGGGACCAGGGACAGGATCGGCGCCAGGACGAACACGGGGCGCTCGACGTGGGTCGGGGTGATGCCCTCCTTGAAGAACAGCTTGATCCCGTCCGCGAGCGTGATCAGGATGCCGAACGGCCCGGCCCGGCGAGGCCCCAGGCGGGTCTGCATGTCGGCCACGATCTTCCGCTCGGCCCATACGGCGAGCATCACCGACACGATCAGCGCGCCGAACACCAGCACGATCCGCGCCAGGAGGAGGAGCCAGTCGAGGAGGTCCACTAGGACGCCGCTTCCTCCCGAGCCTCGGCCGGCTCGAGGGTCACCGCGATCCGGAGCGAGCCCCGAAGGAGCGTGTTGGCTCGGAGGCCCCGCTGGTTCCACGGCACGAACACGCTGCCGGGAGCGACCGCGTCGGTGACCCGCGCCGGCAGCTCGGCCTCCCCGGCCTCCGTGCGGATCACCGCGGGGGCCCCGGCCTCCAGCCCCAGCCGGGCCGCGTCGACCTCGTTCACCTCGACGAAGGCCTCCTCGGCCAGCGCGGCCTTGAGCTCGTCGGCGTCGACGGACAGCCGCCCCTCGTCCACGAGGAGCGGGTAGGTGAACAGCGTCAGCCCCTCGGGGGCGTCCTCCCTTCGGCTGGAGCCGGGCGCCACGCGGATGTCGCGGCGGGACAGCAGCCCGCCCATCTCGGCGTAGAGCGCCTCGCGGGAGGAGAGGCCCATGTCGGCGCCGAGGACCTCGGAGAGCTCCTGGAAGATCTGCCAATCCGGCCGGGACAGCCCGACCGGGCCGCGGACGGGCGAGATGCGCTGCCCCCGGCCCTCCCAGTCGGTGAAGTGGCCCTCCTTCTCCAGGAACGGGGCCGCCGGGAGCACCGCGTCGGCGATCTCGCGGTACTCGCCCAGGGAGATGTCCTGCACGACCAGGAAGGGGACCTCGACCAGGGCCCTACGGGCCAAATCGGCGTCGGGGAAGTCGGCCAGGGGGTCCACGCCGATCAGGTAGAGCACGCCGAGCTCGCGACGGGCCGCAGCCTCGAGGATCGCCGCCGTGTCCCTGCCGGGGTCGGCGGGGAGGTCGCCGCCCCAGACCGCCTCGACCTCGCCCCGCTCGGCGCCGTCGTCGACCCGGCGCCCGCCCGGAAGCAGCGCCGGGTGCACTCCGGCACGCAGCGCGCCGCGGTCGCCGGCGCGGCGGGGCAGGAACGCGAACCGAGCCCCCACGCTCCCCGCGACACTCACCGCCATCGACAGGGCGCCGGGGCTCCCGGACAGTCTCGGCCCCGCCAGAACCAAGGCTTCCTCCCCGGCCGCGTCGAGGGCGTCCGCCGCCCGGCCGAGCGGTGTGTCCTCACCGTGCGCGGTCAGCAGCTGGTCGAGGAGGTCGGCCTCCCGTCCGGGGGGGCAGAGCACGTGCTCGGCCACGTCCGCCAGCGCGGTGCGCCGGGAGTTGACCACGACGACCGTGGCCCTGCCCGTGCGGGCGGCCTTGCGGATCCGGAGATGGAGGATCGGCAGCTCCTCGCGGCTGTCGAGGCCGACCACGAGGATCGTTCCGGCCCGTTCCACGTCGCGGTAGGTGACGGGCATCCCCGCCGCGGCGGCGCGATCGACATCGGGGGGCACGTCGAGGCCGCCGGACGGTCGGTGGTCGAGGTCGTTGGTCCCGAAGCCCACCCTGGCCAGCTTCGACAACGCGAAGGCGTCCTCGTCCGTGAGCCGGCCGCCGGCCAGGAACGCGATCCCGCCGTCACCGCCGGCTCGCTGCGCGATGGCCGCCAGCACCTCGCCGAACGACGCCGGCTCCAGCCCGGGGACCCGAAGCAGCGGCGTGTCGAGCCGGTCCCGGTCGGGGAACCGGAACGCGTACCGCCCCTTGTCGCACAGCCAGGCCTCGTTGACCTCGGCCTCGTCCCTGGCCTGGTGACGGACCACCTCGCCCCGTCGGACGTCGACCCGGATGGCGCACCCCGAGGCGCAGTGCGGGCACACCGACGGCGCGGACTTCACGTCGAAGGGCCGGGCCACGAACCGGTAGGTGGTCGAGGTCAGCGCGCCGACCGGGCAGATCTGTACGGTGTTCCCCGAGTAGGGCGACCGGAAGTCCTCACCGGCGGCGATGGCCACCTGCTCGGCCGCACCCCGGTCGAAGAGCTCGATGAACCGCTCCCCCGAGATCTGGTCGCAGAACCTGGTGCACCGGGCGCACAGGACGCATCGCTCCCGGTCGAGGAGCACCAGGGGCGAGAGCGGCACGGGCTTCTCGTACACCCGCTTGGGGTCGATGTACCGGCTCTCCCCCGGGCCCCAGGCCAGGGCCTGGTCCTGCAGGGGACACTCCCCGCCCCGGTCGCACACGGGACAGTCGAGGGGGTGGTTGATCAGCAGGAACTCGAGCATCCCCTCCTGTGCCTTCCGAGCATCCTCGGACGTGAGCTGGGTGCGCACCACCATCCCGTCGGCCACCGGGGTCGTGCACGCCGTGACGGGCTTGCGCTGCCCCTCGATCTCCACGATGCATTGCCGGCAAGCCCCCACCGGGTCGAGGTACGGGTGGTCGCAGAATCGAGGGATCTCCACCCCGACGGCCTCGGCCGCCCTGATGACGAGCGTCCCGCCCGGAACGGTGACCTCGGTACCGTCGATGGTGAGCGTCACGCTCTCGGGGGCCGCCGTCACCGGAGCACCTCTCCCAGCTCGATCACCCCGGTGGTCCCGGCCTCCCGGGGCTCCACGGCGGCCACCGGAGGGCGCTCCTCCAGCGGACAGCCACCGGCCTTGACGTGTTCGACGTACTCATCCCGGAAGTGCTTCAGCGACGAGTCGATCGGCGACACCGCGCCGTCGCCCAGCGCGCAGAAGTTCTTGAACAGCATGTTGTCGCCGATGTCCTGCATGACTGCCAGGTCGTCGAGCCGGCCGCCCCCGTGCTCCAGGCGGCGGAGGATCTTGGTGAGCCACCAGGTGCCCTCCCGGCACGGGGTGCACTTGCCGCAGGACTCGTGCGCGTAGAACTGGGTGAACCGCAAGGCGGTGTCGACCACGCAGTCCGTCTCGTCGAGGACGATCACGGCGCCGGTTCCCAGGAGCGAGCCGGCGGCCTGGACCGACTCGAAGTCGAGCGGCGTGTCGAGGTGGTCGGCGGTGAGGAACGGCGTCGAGGAGCCGCCGGGGGTCCAGGCCTTGACGCGCTTGCCCTCCGGCACGCCTCCGGCCAGCTCGTCGATCACGGTCCTGGCCGGCGTCCCCATGGGCGCCTCGTAGTTCCCGGGCCGCTCGACCCTGCCCGACACGCAGAAGATCTTCGTCCCGGTCGACTTCTCCGGACCGATCGAGGAGAACCAGTCCGCCCCCCGGTGGAGGATGTGCGGAACCGTGGAGAGGGTCTCCACGTTGTTGACCACGGTCGGCGAGCGGTACAGCCCCTCCACGGCGGGGAACGGCGGACGGAGCCGCGGCTGTCCCCGCCTCCCCTCCAGCGACTCCAGCAGCGCGGTCTCTTCGCCGCACTCGTACGAGCCGGCCCCCCGGTGCAGGACGATGTCGAGGTCGAAATCGCTCTTGGCGATCCCCTTCCCGAGGAACCCCTTGTCGTAGGCCTCGCCGATGGCCCGTTCCAGCTGAAGGCTCGGATACAGAAACTCGCCCCGCATGTACACGAAGGCCAGGTGGCACCCCACCGCATACGAGGCGATGGCGATGCCCTCGAGCAGCTGCTGCGGATCACGTTCGAGGAGCTCGCGGTCCTTGAAGGTTCCCGGCTCGCCCTCATCGGCGTTGCACACGACGTACACCGGCTTCTCCGTGTCCTTCGGGATGAAGTCCCACTTCATGCCGGTGGGGAACCCGGCTCCGCCCCGGCCGCGCAGCCCCGACGACTTCACGGCCTCGATCACGTCCTGAGGGCTCATCCCCAGGGCGGTCTTGAGGGCCTCGTACCCGCCCGTCTTCAGGTAGCCGTCGATGCGGTCGGCACCCTCCCGATCCCACCGGGCGGTGAGGACGCGCTCGAGCTCAGCCATCCCCGTCTCCGTCCGGCCGGGGCGTCCGCTCGCCGTCCCGATCACCGCCGGGTGGATCCGGGCGAGCTACTCCCCCGGATCCCCCCACCCCGGCCAGGAGGCGCGCCGTTCGTGCCTGGGACACCGGCTTCGGGCCGCGGGAGGGGGCGGGGACGTCGCCCCGGCGGATCCGATCGATCATCTCGACCACCTGCTCCTGCGTGACCAGGTCGTAGTTGCAGTAGTTGACCTGCACGATCGGAGCGGCGTCACAGGCGCCCAGGCATTCGACCTCCTCGACGGTGAACAGGCCGTCCCCGGTGACCTCCCGGGCCTCCTCCCCGAGCTCCTGGACGACTCGCTCGTACAGCTCTCTGGCACCAGCCAGAGCACAGGAGACGTTCGTGCACACGGAGATCACCCACGTCCCGGTGGGATGCTCCTTGAACATGGTGTAGTAGGTGGCCACCGCCTCGACTTCGGCCGTGGTGAGGCCGAGGAGCTCGGCCGCTTCCCGCATCCCTTCCCGACTGAGGTGACCCTGTTCCGCCTGGAACAGGTAGAGGATAGGGAGCAGCGAGGAGCGGGGCTCCGGATAGCGAGCGATCAGCTCGCCGGCCTTGGCCCGGAGCTCCTCGGACAGGACCGCCATCAGCGGTCCACCCCGCCCATCACCGGGTCCGTGCTGGCCACGGCGGCTACCACGTCGGCCAGCAGCCGCCCCCTGGTCATCTCGGGGAGAGCCGGGAGGTTGCAGAACGAGGGGTCCCGCACCCGGACCCGGTACGGCCGGATGCCTCCGTCGGAGACCACGTAGTAGCCGAGCTCCCCTCGGGGCGACTCCACCGCCGTGTACACCTCGCCCGCCGGCACCCGGATCCCCTGGGTCACGAGCTTGAAGTGGTTGATGAGGGCCTCCATGGAGTCCTCCATGATGTGGCGCACGTACGACTCGTCGTTGCCGATGCCGTCCGGGCCGACCGTGAGGCGGGCCGGCCACCGGAGCTTGGGGTCCTCGATCATGACGGGCCCCCCCGGAAGCGAGTCGAGGACCTGCTCGCAGATCTTCACCGACTCCCGCATCTCCATCAGGCGGATCTCGTAGCGGGCGAAGCAATCGGCCTCGGTCCGGGTGGGCACCTCGAACTCGTACCGCTCGTACCCGCTGTACGGCTCGTCCTTCCGGACGTCCCGG
>JBOGWD010000071.1:0-1368 GCA_050693275.1 Actinomycetota bacterium
CGGGGGGGCGGGGTCGACATCATCACCACCGAGGAGCGGGACCTCTCCACCGAGGAGATGGTCCTCAACATCGGGCCCCAGCACCCCTCCACCCACGGGGTGCTCCGGCTGGTCCTCGAGCTGGACGGGGAGAAGATCCGTCACGCCGAGCCGGTGATCGGCTACATGCACCGGGCCGCGGAGAAGCTGGCCGAGGTCCGGGACCACCGCCAGGTCCTCGTGCTCATGAACCGGCACGACTGGCTGTCCGCGTTCAACAACGAGCTGGGGTGGTGCCTGGCCGTGGAGCGGCTGGCCGAGGTCGAGGTGCCGGAGCGGGCCCGGTGGATCCGCACCATGATGGCCGAGTGGAACCGGATCCTGAACCACCTGATGTTCACCGGCTCCTACCCCCTCGAGCTCGGGGCGATGACCCCGATGTTCTACGCGTTCCGGGAGCGGGAGATGATCCAGGACCTTATGGAGGCGGCCACCGGCGCCCGGATGCACCACTCCTACGCCCGGGTCGGCGGCCTCAAGGACGACCTCCCCCGGGGGTTCCTCAAGCAGTCGGCCGAGGTCCTCAAGTGGATCCGGAGGAAGCTGGGGGACTTCGACAACCTGATCATGGGCAACGAGATCATCGCCGCCCGTACCAGGGGGATCGGCGTCCTGCCGGCCGACGTGGCCCTGGCCTACGGCGCGTCCGGCCCCGTGCTCCAGGCCAGCGGGGTCCCCATGGATCCGCGGAAGGACGAGCCGTACGAGAAGTACGGCGAGGTCGAGTTCGAGGTCCCGGTGGGGCAGAACGGCGACTGCTACGACCGGCTGTGGGTCCTGGTCCGGCGGATGCACCAGTCGTGCGACATCGTCGAGCAGTGCATGGAGAAGCTGCCCGCGGGCGACTACGTCACCAAGAAGGTGCCCACCAAGATCCCCGAGGGCGAGATCTACGTTCGCACCGAGAACCCCCTCGGGCTGATGGGGTACTACCTGGTCGGGGACGGCAAGGAGTTCCCGTACCGGCTGAAGATGCGGACGGCCTCGTTCTCCAACGTCTCCGTGCTGCCCCGGATGCTCCGAGGCGCCCTGCTCCCCGACCTGATCGCCATCCTCGGCTCGGTCTTCTTCGTGGTCGGCGACATCGACCGCTAGGGTCGCCCGGGCCCTCACGTGGCGGAGGGCCCCCGCCCGGAGGCGAGGACCCTCACGCGTTGAAGGCTTCCCGCTACCGTCCGCAGCTTCGGAGGCGGTCTCTCTTTCCCCAGCAGCGGTCCAGGCCGCCACCGCCGTTCAGGAGATCCCTGCCCCCGCCGCCCCGCAGCCGGTCCGGCTTGGGCCCGCCGAAGACCTTGTCCTTCTTGGCACCACCGTTCAGGCGGTCCTTTC
>JBOGWD010000072.1:0-26254 GCA_050693275.1 Actinomycetota bacterium
CCTCACACCGGCAACCAAGCAACGGTGGGAGATGCTCCTCCTCGACCCACTTCACCAGGCAATCGTGCAGGCCGTACGCCCCGATCCGATCCAGAACGATCCTGCTCCGCCTGCGAGCAGGACGCTCCGCAAGGCCTGTGCTCACATTGAAGTCGCCGCCCTGAAGCACCATCTCGTTGTACCGGGGATCGCTCAAGATCGGGCTGACCTCGGACAAGGACCGGTGCATTGAAGCGTCAGTAAGCTCCTCGATCAGCCCACACAGCGTAATGCACGTGACGACCTCACCCCTTACCCGGACCGTCGCTGCGATCCAAGTCCCCAGCCGGGAGTTGGTGAACGGGATATCGATGAGTGGGTTCTGCGAGAAAGACTCCTCGCTCGAACATCCTCCACGGCCCGCAGGTTTGGACCCATAGGCGACATGACTGCAGCTGACCAGTTCTTCCGGACCTTTGGCTTCCGACGATCGGGAGCCTGGAGCCAAGCTGCATGGTGGAGAGGGAGGGTCCAGGGACTGGACAGCCCACGACCCAGAAGCCCTCGGTGTTCTCTACTCGTACCAGGAATCCGGAGCGCCCTCGGCCCCTTCGCCGCTAGGGGCGCTCCTTGCATCTGCCGCTACAACTTCATACAAGCGTCGGACCCCATCGCGAATCGCTTCACTCATGCATTCCTTCCTCTCGAGTATCCGAATCGCCAGGGTCGCCCGCCTCTCAATTGGTACGCTTCTTACCGAATCTTGTTCGGACTCGTCCAAGATGCCATGAAAGACATCGGCTTCGGGATTCTTGCGGCCCGGATAATCTCGGGAGGTCTTCGGAAACCCTCCCAATCGATCTTCCAACTCGAGAATGAAGTACTCTCGCTCGGCTGACTCGAACTCTCCGATGATGCGGGCATGTGTCTGCCTTAGGTGGTCTTCGAGCCAAAAGTAATACGACTGGACACGCTCACGATACGATTGCACGATTGGTAAGACGTGAATCTCCTCAGGCGAGTTTTCCAGGAAGGATCTTGCGCTACTGGGCCAGCGACGCCGAGCAGTGCTGAGGAGTCCTTCGCGTGACAGGATGTATCTCTGGTGAGTCTCTTGGTCTCTGCCCCCCGCAATATGAATCAACTGTGGTGGCAGCCTCGCCTTCAGCATGACGTTACGTAGTTGCTGAACGAATTGCGCCTCGGGTACGTCGAAGGTCGCAGTTTGCCTCCTCTTGACCTCGGCAGCAGCCTCGGGCACATCCGCGTACCAACGATTGGTCAGAATGTGCGTCCTCTCGCGTAGCGACCTTGCGCTAGCGACCGCGTTATGAAGGAGACGCGTGACCTCCTGAAAGAAGGCTCGCCTCTTCCTAGCATCAGTGAAAGCCCAGAACGCTTCAGGCTCCTCCACTCTAAGTAAGAGTGCCTCCAACTCTCGGCAGTTCGTGTCAAAGACGTAGGTCGATATTCCGACCTCATCCATGTCGTCGATCAGACGAGCCCCAGGCATCTCGGGGAGCCGCATCATGAGGGCCAAGATTTGTGGCCCGCGCCCCCTTGCCGACATGTTCGATCCTGCTCTCCTACCCCGAGTGTTGATTCCACAGATTCTATGACCAGGGTTCGGGTGAGAAGGTATCAAGTCGCGCCCTCAGACAATCCGGCGGGAATCCACGCGGGCTGAACCTAAGAACGCCTCTGGGTGCTGCTTCTAGACTGGGGGCGGCGTTCTCCGTCTAGCCTGCTGTGGCGATACGATCCGCGAGGTCGGTAGGCGTCGCGAAATAGCGGGCGTGCGTATGCTTTAGCGCCTCAAGCGACTCTGCGCTGAGAAGCACCACCTCAAGGCCACGACCCCTCTCGGCAAGCTCCCGCTCGAACCGGGCGTGAAGGGCTTGCTCCCGCTCGCGCTCATCGAACTCCTTGGCGTCGAGGCGCCCTGTCCGAGGGTCATAGACCAGTAGGAAGTACTTCATGGGAGTCATTCTACGGGAATATCGGGAACTCGGAGGAGGGAGTTGATGATTTCCCTAAGCTCGGCTTCCTCCTGGAACAGCTCCTGCCCAAGGGCTTCGATTTCATCCCTCTCAGCCTCGTGCTGGTCGAATTCCGGGGTTCCGGGCGGGGGGGCATCGCTGGCCGCGAGGCTGGCCATGAGGGTTTCGACTCGATCCCTCCTCACTTCGATATCACGAATGACCTCGGATAGCTCTAGCACCATCCTTACAACCTCCCTGCGAGGAAGCGCTTCGAGCACGAACTCGTCTGGGTCATCGGGGAGTCCTCCATACCGAATCTGCCGACCCCACGAGTCGGCCAACCGCTCAAACAACTGTGCCCAGCGGTTCTGAAGTTCCGTTCGCACCTGAATCTCGACATGATGCCCGTCCCTAGTGACAACGATGTGAACGGCTCGATAGCCATGAGAGGGATCCCTTCTACGATCAACGACCTTAGAGCCGGGGAACCTCCTTAGGATTCGGGACACGAGATTGTCCTGCTCCTCAAGGGTGAGGGAGGCAACGATTCGGCATCCCGCGATGTCCTGCATGCGACTTAGAGCCGTCCGTTGCTTCAGCTTGTCGATAATCGTGCCAGTCGTCTTGAGTCGAGCCGAAACGGCGAGTCCAAGGGAGCGCAGTTCGGCAACTACCTCCTGAAGAACAGGCTCATGGGCGAGCCTGACCTGTTCCAGGGCGCGCAGATCCTCTTCGCTAGCCGCCTCAGAGCCGGACAGGCGTTTGCCTAACTTGTCAATTTGGGACTTGCTGAGTCCTTCTGGTCGGCCCCGTGACACGCTTGGCTCGAATCCTAATCACCTAGTCAACCCTACGTCCCCGTCCCCTGTGGGGATGGACTCTCGGCCAGGGTGAGCCCCCACATGCTTCGGTCGAATGGCCTCCCATGATTCAGGTGCATGTCTGCAATCTCGGGCATGAGTTGGAGGTACCCGCTGATGTGAAGCCCCTTGCCCTCCCATCAATCGGGGACGGAGACTTGGATTCCTCCTACCGAGAGGATGCGGCGCGGAGGAGGCTGGGTCCTCCGTTCGGTCATCATCATTCGCAGATTCCTTGGTCTGCTCATCTCCCGGGGAACCGGAGGTCGATTTGGGTGAGGGAGCCGCGATAGTCCACGACCCAGATGTCGTCATCGCTCACCACCATATCTACCGGATTCGCATCCCTCGGCAGAGGAACGGCCACATCGACCTCTCCGGTTGACGGGCTGAACCGGGAAACCTCCACGCTTCCCCTGTCTTGACCAGGGCCGGAGAACCACAACCCACCGGCACCGGATGCAAACAGGGGGGCCCCCCGTTCTACCCCCACCGGTTGTCCGACGTAGCTGTTGGTTGTGGGATCGATGTGCCGAATCCCATATCCCTGGGTCGTCCAGATGTCGCTCTCCCACATGACCAGGGCCTCGATCGCCCATCGCCCACCAGGAAGCTCGTCGATTACCTGGTTGGTGCCCGGATCGATCCGAACCAAGGAGCTCTCTCGGAACCCACCGCTCCCCCTAACGTCCTGCTGGTGGACGAATACATAACCGTTCGAGATGAGGACGTCGCGGGCCCATTCCTCCGCCAGCGCGATGGTGGCCACGACCTCTCCGGTGGCGGGGTCGACCCTCAGAACTTCCG
The DNA here is from genome assembly GCA_050693275.1 of Actinomycetota bacterium. Classification (GTDB taxonomy): domain Bacteria; phylum Actinomycetota; class UBA4738; order UBA4738; family CALAEC01; genus CALAEC01. The sequence goes on from JBOGWD010000072.1 coordinate 3,629, forward strand.
GCGATGCAAAGTCATCACCTCGGAGGACGGTGACCCACACGGCCGTGTCGTCGGCGGCGACATCGGCTGCGTGCCCAGGACCGAGGTCAATGGTCTCCACCAGGCGGTTGGAGGCCGTGTCGATCCGCTGGAGAACGGCTGCTCGGTGACCCCCAACCACCCACACCGCCTCGGGCGTTACTGCCACGCCTTGCCCGTTGATCTCCCATGAGGTCAGGGCCTCGAGAGGGATCTCCGCGATGACCTCCCCACTCCGCGGATCCATGCGGATCAGGCTGGGGCCTGATCCCTCGAGCCATGCTGCGACCCACAAGCTGCCGGCACCCTGCACGACGCCCCGGGCCCCCTCGAACGGGACGGTGCCGACCAGTTCGGCCCGGGGAATTGGTTGTGTCGCCACGCCCTCCTCTCGATCGAGGAACGCGCGGGCAGCGATAACGATACCGGCCGCGGCCATGACGAGAGCCACCGCACCGATACCCAGACGGCGCCAGGGGGCGTCCGGCTGAGGACCTCTCGGTTCGCGGTGCTCGATCTCAGGCCACAGGTCCGGTGGTGGGATTTGACGGACGATCCGGAACCGGGCCTCGAGGTCAGGCATCGTCCAGTCCCTCCAGCAACGCCCGGAGCCTGCGACGGCCCCTGGTCAAGTGGACGCGGACCGCGCTGGAGGTCGTGCCCAGGATGGCCGCCACCTCCCTAACGGGGTAGTCTGCCGCGTGGTGGAGCACCACGGCCTCTCGCTGCCGCTTCGACAGACGGCCCAGCGCCCTGACCAGCTCTGCCGCCGGCTCCTCCATTTCGTAGCTCTCCTCCCGCTCCACGACGCCTCGCCGGGCCCGATCCTTCAGTTCCCCTCGAGCGATGCCGAAGGCCGCTCGCCAGATCCAGGCCAGCGGCGAACGGATCGCCTCACCGCGACGGAGCGCCTGTGCGAACGCCTCGGCCAGGGCGTCGCTGGCCACGTCGGCATCGCCGGTGAAGGCCACCAGGGCGTGCCACAGGCGGCCACCATGCTCCCGGTACAGCCGCTCCAGCACGCTTCCGGCCCTGGCCGGGGCGTCCTGCATCACTCTTATAGGACGCTCCCGAAGCCAGGATGCGAACGGCCGGGCCCGAGATTCTCGGAAGCCGAGAAGTGGGCCAGCCGGTCAGGACCTGGTCTGAAGCGCCGGACCCACGTCCACTCGGCTGACTGAGTAAGCATGCGACACCCAGATCACCCCGGCCTCGGCGTCCAGGACCGCATCGGTGTACGGCCACTCGGTGAGGGCGACCGAGCTCTCGACCCGGAGGGTCTGAGGATCGAACCAGGCCACGACCAGCCCGCCATCCTGGCCGTCGCCGACCAGCCACACCCCTCCGTGACCGGTGGCGAAGGGGCCGCTCGCTCCGGCGAGGGGGTCTGGGTCTCCACCCTCCAGCCTGGCGGGCTCACCGACCACCTGGCCGGTGCCGGCGTCGATCCGGACCAACAGCCGCGGATCCCCCGTAGTACCGGTCCTCCTCATCACCGGGACTGACCCGGGCTACCCACACGGCCCCATCCCCCACCGCCAGGCCGTTCCAGTTGTCCGCCGGGATGGTGGTCACCTCATGGGTGGACAGATCCAGACGGAGCAGGGTCCCCTGCCGCCGGCCGGCGGCCCACAGGGCTCCCTCCCCGATGACCAGCTCATCGTTGGGCGAGCATCTCCCGCTGAACGGGTTGCAGAAGTGTGCGGCGACCCGATCGAGGACCTGGCCGGTTCTGCGGTCCAGGCGCAGGAGCTCGGCTGTGGTGTCCCCGGTCGCCCCCACCCACACGGCATCGTCCGTGGCCACGATGGGGCCACCGGACGTGCCCTCGGGGAGGGGGACGGTGGAGACGACTCGATTCGCCGTGGGGTCGATCCTCGAGACGACGTGGCCCCCCTCCGCATAGCCCACCACCCAAACCGAGCCGGCACCGACGGTGAGATCGGCCGGTCCGCCCGGGACAGGGATCTCGGCCACCACCTCGTTCGCGGTCGGATCGATTCTGAGGATCGAGGCACGATCGCCGGACCCGTGGGGCCCGTGGAGGGGAACCCACAGCGAGCCCTCGCCCACCGCGATCTCTGCGCCGAGGAGCCCCTCCTCCGGTCTCGTGAGGCGAAGGACGTCGGCCAGCTGGGGAACCGGGGCTGCGGCCGCACCGGTTGAATCGGACTGGTCGTCTGCCGGGATGGACTGCTCCCGCGCCGGTTGGAGATCGACCCGGGTGACGATCCGCCGCAGGTTCGTCAGCCACATCGTGCCGGTCCCCGGATCGATGGTCCCGTCAATGACCACGGTGCCGTCGAGACGCAGCGTCTCGTCGACCGTGAGCGTGATTGGGTTCAGGCGGCCGATCAGCGGCTGGTTGCCCTGTTGGCCTCCCCGGAACCACACGCCGCCGGCCTCGGTTGAGAACGGCTGGAACAGGGCCTCGTCGAGGCCCAGGCGCACCGGCTCGCCGGCGATCTCGTTTGTTCGTGGGTCGATCCGGGCCACCTCCATGGGGTCGCCGTCGCCAACGCCGATCCAGACGTAGCCGAAGCCGGTCGCCAGGATCGGTGGGGAGTCCACCCCTGAAGTGGAGTAGATCCGTCCCTGCAGCAGCGTGGCGGCCAGCTCGTTGGTTTGGGGATCGATCCGGTGCAGGGCACCCCCCCGGCCCAGCCCGAACACCCATACCGATCCGTCTTCGACGACCAGGTCCCGAGGGTCCCCGGACACCTCGATCCGGGCCGCGATCTCGTTCGAGCGGGGATCGACCCGGACAACCTCGCCGGAATCTGGGTAGTTCGTGCCGAGGGTTACCCAGACCGCTCCGTCGCCGACGGCGACCTGATTAGCCCCGCAGTACGGCGCACACGGCAGCGTGACCTCGGCCACGACCTGCCGGGAGACCGGATCGATGCGGTACAGCGCCGGATCGACCTCCGGATCCCGGGCCGGATGGCCTGCCACCCACACCGCGCCCTCCCCCACAGCAACATCGCCGGCTCCGGGGACGTCGATCTCGTCGGTGACCTGGTTCGTGGCCGGGTCGATCCGAGCAACGAACCACCGCACCGATGGCTCCGTCTGGTTCACCGTGACCCACACGGCTCCTTCCCCCACCGCGATCTCCTGGGGGAAGTCCCCCACGGGAACCTCGGCGGTGATCCGCGGGTCCACCTCCATCCCGGCCTCGCGGGGACCGGGGGATCCCTCCCGGTCGCCGAGGAAGGCCCTGGTTACCAGGACCACCCCAGAGGTCGCCAGGGCCAGGGCGACGGCACCGGCCGCAACCCTGCGGCTCCGATCGGGGCGTCGAGGCCGGCGCTCCCTGATGTCCGGCCACAAGTCGGGGGCCGGGACCCTGTCGGCCTGGCTCAGCAGCTCCCGGAGGTCAGCCATCTGCGTCCCCCAGGAGCCGGCGGAGCCGCTCCCGGGCCCGGTGCAGATGAACCCCCACCGCCGATGATGAAGAGCCGATGATCCTGGCCACGTCGCGGACCGGGTACCCCGCGTAGTGGTGGAGGATCACAGCCGCCCGCTGCTTCGGCGAGAGGACGGCAAGGGCCTCACGGAGCAGAAGCGGGAGATCAGGGTCCGGAGCAGGGTCACGCTGATCGACCACAGCGGTTCGGCGTCGGCGCTTGAGCTCCCCGGCGGCGATCTTAAACGCGGCCCGCCACACCCATCGGCCAGGATCGCGGATGGCCTCACCTCGCTGGAGAGCCTGGGCGAAGGCCTCCGCCACCGGCGTCGCTGGCCACCTCTCGATCCGCCGTGTACATCATCACCGCCCGCCACAACCGAGGGCCATCCCGACGGTACAGGCCTTCCAGGCCCTCACCGACGGTCACGACGGCCCCGTGCACATCCATGGCTTTAGGGGCCGGTCGGGGCCATCTCATTAACAGGCGCGATCGGCTGAACCGGCCCGCTCGCCTTCCTCCGTTCAGCAGCCGCCTCGGAGGAGCCCAGAGCGCGCCCGACCAACCAGAGCTTGAGCGCAGCGATCCCAAGAGAGAGCACGACAACACCGCTTCGGTACAGGCTCGAGGCGCCAACCGGACCCCTCACTTCATCTTGATTGACGCCCTCGGCGACCGATCGGTTCAGGCTCCCCCCGCCCGGGGACAGGCTCTTCGGGGAGGGCAAGCCGCGTAACGAGACAGGGTGGCGGGAGACTCAAAGGGGCTGGGACGTCGACTCCCCCCCGCCAGGCAGGGACTAACGCAGCATCGTCAGGATGAACAGGCCGGAGAACTCGGGTTCCCCCTACCGTGTCGGGGGGTGTCCGATGGCACCGGACGGAAGCCCGGGCGCGTTCTACTGGCTCGCGCTCCCGGCAGGAGACCGCTGCGCGTATCGGCGGGGCACGCGGTCGACGCACGTAGCCGCCCAAGCGGCATGATCGGGCTGAGCCCGCTGGGGAACACGAGGCGCTCCACCTCAGGGGGTGGTATTGCCTAGATGTCCTCATCACGCGGGCATGTTCTCATCCGCCGTCACACCGCGGAAAGGCCTGCGTAAGAACCCACTGACAAGGAGCGGTAGAGCCCGTTCAGAGTGGGCGGACCGTGACAGCCGCGGGGCAAAGGCCCAGGCGAACGCCAGCGCGTTTCCTCGGTCAGGCCGGAAATGGCCCCTGACCAGGCACTTCTCGTGGAGGTGAGGGGAGTTGAACCCCTGGCCTCTGCCGTGCGAAGGCAGCGCTCTACCACTGAGCTACACCCCCGAGCACTCAAAGGGTAGCAGTTAGCCGCCCCGGCGAAGCTCGTCCGCGTGACGCTCCAGGGCATCCCGGAGGTCCCGCTGGACCAGCGAGATCGACAGGTCCCCCCTGGTCTTCTCGATGATGCTCCGGGCCACGTCCGTGGACCGACGGAGGTTGCCGGTGATGGCGTCCGGATAGTCGATCGTCACCAGGACGCCGTACAGCTCGTCCATGGCTCCCAGGACCGCCTCGGCCCGGGCCGCCCGGCCGCCGCGAAGGAGATCCAGCACGGTCCGCCGCGCCTCTCCGACGGCCTCGGCCATGCCGTTCAGGTACGCGGACGGCGTCACCCTGAGGTCGTCGGCCGTGGGCAGGTCCGTCTCGAACACCATCGCCTGGGTCAGACGGGCCTCGGCGTACTCCTTCTGGGCGTCGTGGAGGAACCCGGCGTGACGGATATCCGGATGGTTCTCGGTGGCCAACTCGCCCTCGTCGAGAGCCCGCCTGGCCTCCACCATCAGCCGCTCGGCCTCGTCGGACTCCCCGCGATGGATCGCCCGGATGGCGTTCGCCGAGGAGCGGATGGCCTTACGGGCCGCCACCAGGGCGACCTCACGGGCGGCCATCTTCTCGTCGAACCGTCGATGGAGCTCAGCCGACATCGACCGCAGGTCCACGAGCGGATTGTTCCAGATGGGGCGGCGAGCCGGCTACTTGGCGGCGATGCGGACGACCCGGCGATCCTGCTCCTGCACGTCGAACTCGGGCTCGGGCCGGGCCTCGGGGAGCACCACGACGACCTGGCCCTGGGCCTGACGCTCGGCGGTGGGCCTCGCCGGGCCGAACCGGCTGACCCGGATCACCAGCAGCGTGTAGGCAGCCATCAGGGCGACCAGGAAACCCGTTACGAGCAGCATCCCGCGCAGCGGAGGGAAGAGACCCATCAAGCCGGTCAGGCCGATCGCCTCGAGGAGGAACACGTACACCTGGCGACGGCGCTCCCGGGCTCGCATCCGGGTCCGCTCATGGCGGCCGATGAAGCGGGACCCACGCTTGGGCGACAGGATCCACCTGCCGGGCTGGCGGAATTCCTCTTCCTCCACCGACACCTCTCTCCTGAGGGGGCTGTCCGGGCGGCGCTTCCCCGGACCGGGCACCAGAAGTACGGCCCAGATGATGCCCAATACCACCAGCGCAAGCCAATCCATGCACCCATCCTCCGAGGGTCGATCCCCGGCCCGACCTCAACATGGTGGGCTTACACGCATGGTATTTGGCTACATGTAGGGGTTCAAACATTTACGAGGAATTCCCGCTGGGCGCCGGGCGAGGCCTCCGGAGCTAGCGCTCCAGAGGCCGAAGCACCTGCACCCGAGCGCGCCCTCCGGGCGCCGGCGTCTCCCCGGCGGGGACGGCCACCAGCGCGTTGGCCTCTACCACCGATCCAAGATGGCCCTCGACGGCCGGCCCCGTGGGCCGAACGTGCCATGCCCCGTCGCGGTGGGCCATCCGGGCCGGGACGAACAGGGCCAGGCCGGGTGGGCCCGACACGGCCTCGTCCAGGACCGCGGATACCTCGGGCCGACGGAGGTCGCGGCGACCCATCATCTTCAGGATCGCCGGGCGCACGAAGACCTCGAAGGACACGAACGCCGACATCGGCTTGTCGGACACCCAGAAGAACGGCCGACCCTCGACCGTCCCGAAGGCCAGGCTCGAACCCGGATGGGCGGACACGTCGATCGTGTGGACGTCGCCGACGCTCCCCAGGGCCTCTTCGGGGGAGCCCCCCGCGCCCTGGAGCCCGCCGGCAACGACGAACGCGTCCACTCGGAGCGTGTTCGACAGCACGGCCTCGCGGAGGTTGCCGGCCGGGACGATCCCCACGCGGTACGGGACGACACCGACGTCCCTGAGCGCTCCCAGCAGGAGGTAGGAGACCGAATCGCGGACCTGTCCGAACCCCGTGGGACGGCCCGGCTCGATGAGCTCCCCCACCGCCAGCACGCCCACCCTGAGCCGCGGGTAGGCCGGCACGCTGCCGTTCCCGGCGGCGGCCAGGATCCCCAGCTCGGGCGCGGACAGCCGCCTGCCGGCCGGGACCAGCACGGACCCGGCCTTCACGTCCTCGCCGGCCAGCCTGACGTTGGCGTTCTGCTCGACCGGCGAGCTCACCACCGCGGTCTCCCCCTCGGACTCGGCCATCGCGGCCGGCACGACGCAGTCGGCGCCGGCCGGCATCGGCGCGCCGGAGACGATCCGCACGGCCTCCCCCCATCCCACCGTCACCTCGGGGGGATGGCCTCGGACGGATCGACCCACGAGCCGCAGGCGCACCGGGTCCGACCCCGCCGCGGCCACGATGTCAGCGGATCGGGCGGCGAACCCGTCGACCTCCGACGCGGAGAACGGCGGGATGTCGTACTCGGTGACCACGTCGACGGCCGCGACGCAGCCGTACGCCTCGGCAAGCGGGAGATCGATCGGCTGGAGCGCCGGTACGGCGTCGAGGATCTGCCGAGCGGCCTCGTCCACGGGCATCGCCGAGGTCATGGCGGCATCCTATCGTGGGACCCGGCGCGGTCCCCGGTTCAGATCAGCTTCTTCCGCTGGACCAGGTCCGCCAGGAAGGCCCGGAACCCCGGCCCGAGATCCTCGCGCTCCACGGCCAGCTCGACCGTGGCCCGGAGGTAGTCCAGCTTCTTCCCGATGTCGTATCGCCCGAACTCGAACCGGTAGGCGTACACGGCCTGCTCTCGGGCCAGCAGACGGAGCGCGTCGGTCAGCTGGACCTCGCCCCCGGCATCCGGGGGCGTCTCCCGGATCGCGTCGAAGATCTCCGGCGTGAGGATGTAGCGCCCGATCGCAGCCAGGTTCGACGGGGCCTCCTCCGGGGCGGGCTTCTCCACGATGTCGACGACCCGGGCCAGATCGTCCTCGACCCACTCCGGCTGGATGGCGCCGTACAGCCGGATGTCCTCCCGACGCACCTCCTGCACCGCGAGGACGCTCCGTCCGTACCGTTCGTACACGGAGATCAACCGCTCCAGGAGGGGATCCCCCGTGGCCACGATGTCGTCGCCGAGCAGCACGGCGAACGGCTCCCCGCCCACGTGGTGCTCCGCGTGGGCCACCGCGTCGCCGAGCCCGGCCGGGTCCCGCTGGCGGATGTAGTGGATCGAGGCCATCTCGCTGATCTCCCGGACCTCCTTGAGCTCGTCGTGCTTGCCCGAGGTCTCCAGGTAGTGCTCGAGCTCGAAGGATCGGTCGAAGTGGTCCTCCAGCGTTCGCTTGCCCCTGCCGGTGACGATCAGGATGTCCCGGATCCCCGTCCGGACGGCCTCCTCGACCACGTACTGGATCGCCGGCTTGTCCACGACGGGGAGCATCTCCTTAGGCTGCGCCTTGGTGGCGGGCAGGAACCGCGTCCCCAGGCCCGCAGCCGGGATCACCGCCTTCTTCACCTTCACCACGCGCCTCCCGTGGGGACGTTGGAACCCGAGAGTGTAGTCGCCGGCCCGGCCCCCGGAAAGCGGACTAGGCGGCCGAGGCGGTCTCGACCCGATCCCGGCCGGCGCGCTTGGCCCGGTACATGGCCTCGTCGGCGCCCCGGAGGAGGTCCTCGGCGGTGAGGCCGTCGAGGGGGAACGCGGACACCCCGACGCTCACCGTCACCTGGACCTCGGGGCCATCGCCGTCGAACGGCGCCTCCCGGATCGTGGACCGGAGCTTCTCGGCGACCACCTTGCCGCCGTCACACGGGGTCTCCGGGAGGACCACCACGAACTCCTCGCCGCCGTACCTCGCCACGAAGTCGATCTGGGTCCGGATCGCCGCGATCAGCCGGCGGGTCACCTCGACCAGGACCTCGTCCCCTCGCTGATGGCCGAAGCGGTCGTTCACCCGCTTGAACCGATCGATGTCGACCAGGAGCACCGACAGCGGGCGGTTGAACCGGCTGGCTCGCTCGATCTCCTTGCGGAGGCTGAGCTCGAGGTACCGCCGGTTCCACAACCCGGTGAGCCCGTCGGTGATCGACAGCTGCTGGGTCTCCTGGTGCAGGAGCACGTTCTCGATAGCCACCGAGGCCTGGCCGGCGAAGGCGGCCAGCGTCTGGACGTCGGCGTGGTCGAAGGCCTCGAGCGTGGGCCTGCCGTACAGGGCGATCACGCCCATGACCCGATCGCCGCGGATCAGTGGGACCGCCACGGCGGTCTCGGCCGGGGGCTCGACGGGCCCGACCGGGGCCACCTGGTCCCCGGGGAGGAGGACCTGGGCTCCCTCGGCGGCACGGCCGGCGATCCCCTTGCCCACGGCCAGGGCCGCGCCGACGGGCGGGGCGTACCCCTGGGCCACCTCGAGGCGGAGGTCCTGGCCCGTGGGCCGACGGAGGAACAGGGCCCCGGTGGTGGCACCCAGGGTCACCGCGGCGGTGTCAAGGATCACCTCGAGCATCCCCTCGAGGTCGAGGGTTCGCCCGAGCGCCCCTCCCATCCGGTCGAGGTTGTTGCGAAGCTCGTCACGGGAGCTCTCCAGCTCCCCGACGTAGGTGCGCAGGTACTCGGTCATCGTGTTGAAGGACCGGGCCACCTTGGCCACGTCGCCGGCCGGTCCGACCTCCACCCGGGTCTCCAGGTCGCCTCCGGCCACCCGCCGGGCCCCGTCGGCCAGTCGCTCGAGGGGCCGGGCGATCACGCTGGCCAGGATCCATCCCAGGAGCGTGGCCGCCACCAGCCCCAGGGCCGCCACCAGCAACAGCGCCGGGAACTCGGAGTCCTCGGACGGTGTGATCAGCAGGATGCCGTCACCCGGGCTGCCCACCGAGAGCAGCCGAGCTCTGCGGTCCCCATCGAGCGGACCGGCGCCGGCGGCGGGGAGACCGGGCACCGCGGCGGTCGAGGCCAGCACGTCGTCTCCCGCGACGATGGCGACGTCGAGCCCGGTGGCCGAGGAGAGCCAGCGGGCCAGGGTCCCGTCCGCGTAGCGCCCCCCGGTCAGGACCACGGTGCGGTCGCCCACCTCCACGGGCACCTTGGCCCGCAGGATGCCGGGCGGCTGCAGCTCCGACGCCAGCTCCTCCGGGGAAGGCGGATCGAAGCCGGGACCGAACAGCGCCGGCGTCGTCGCCGCGGCCAGCACCGTGCCCAAGGGATCGGTGACCACGAGGAAGCCGAGCCCACCCTCCTCGCGGACCGAGGCCACGCGTCGGGAGAGGTCGCCGGTGACCAGGGCCCGAGCGATCTCATCGGCGGCCGAGGCGACGGTGAGCTCGACGATCTCGAGCCGCTCCTCCCACAGCGCGGCCACGATCCGCTCTCCGTCCTGGAGCCTAGAATCGGCCCTGGCCTCGGTCTGGCGGGTGGACAGCATCTGGAAGGCCAGCGTCGCGGCCGCGAGTGGCAGGACCACGATGCCGACGAAGAACAGCGTCAGTCGGGTTCGAAGCGTCACGGGCGGGTTGCGGGCACCCTGGTCACCTCCCCGGTCAGGCGCCCCATCCGTTTCAGTGTATCGGCACCAGGCCGGAAGCCCTTGACGGGCCGCCGCGGGGTCGCCCAACGGAAGGAGGCGCTTCGGGGCCGGATGCGGCGGGTCCGGGCGGCCATCCCGCCACCGGAGCGCGCCCGGCTCTCCGCCCAGGTCGAGGAGGCCCTGTTCGCCCTGCCGGAGATCGCCGCGGCGCGCACCGTGCTTCTCTTCTACTCCTTCGGCTCGGAGGTGGCCACCCGGGGAATGGTCGCGCGTGCCGTGGCCGGTGGGGCGAGGATGCTGCTCCCGTACCTGGCCGGCGGCGTCATGGAGGCCACCGAAGTCCGACCCGGCGACGAGCTCGCCCCGACCGCCTTCGGACCCAAGGAGCCGGGCCGCCGGACGGCCATCGATCCCGAGGAGATCGACGTGGTGGTGGCCCCCGGCCTGGCGTTCGACCGGACCGGACGGCGGCTCGGATACGGCGGTGGCCACTACGACCGCTACCTCGATCGCCTGGGCCGGCACGCGCACACAGTGGGGATCGGCTTCTCCGCTCAGCTGGTGGACGAGGTCCCGGCGGGCCGTCGGGACCGGCGCGTCGAGCTCGTGGTGACCGACGCCGGGGTGATCGACTGCCGGCCCGTACAATAGACCTCGTGCCAACGTACGAATACGCCTGCACCGAGTGCGGGAACCGGGTCGAGGTGTTCCAGCGCGTCGACGAGGAGCCACCCGCGGTGTGTGAGCGGTGCGGCGGCACCCTGCGCAAGGTCTTCCACCCGGCCGGGATCGTCTTCAAGGGCTCCGGGTTCTACGCCACCGACTCGCGGAAGAAGGCGAAGACCTCGGGGGACGGCACCGGCACGGCCGGCGACAAGGGAGCGGGGGGGAAGGGGAAGGGGAAGGAGAAGAAGGAGTCGAAGGCCTCCGAGGGCTCGTCTGGCTCGTCCGGCTCGGAGAAGACGACGTGACCTCGGCCCGACTGGGTGTGTTCGGCGGCTCGGGCTTCTACGCGTTCCTCGACGACGTCAAGGAGATCGAGGTCGACACGCCGTACGGCCCGCCGTCGGGTCCGTTGATGATCGGCCGCATCGAGGGTCGAGAGGTGGCCTTCCTCTCCCGTCACGGCCCCAGGCATCACCTCCCACCGCACAGGGTCCCGTACCGGGCCAACGTGTGGGCCATGAAGGAGCTCGGCGTGGAGCGCATCGTCGGCCCGTGCGCGGCGGGGTCGCTGCAGCCCCAGGTCAGGCCGGGTCAGTTCGTGATCTGCGATCAGCTCGTGGAGCGAACGTGGGGCCGCCCGGACACCTTCTACGACGGGCCCGAGACCACGCACATCGGGTTCGCCGACCCCTACTGCCCCACGATGCGGGAGACCGCCATCAAGCAGGGCCGGGATCTCGGGATCGAGCTGCACGAGCGGGGGACCGTGGTCGTGGTGCAGGGTCCTCGGTTCTCGACCCGCTCGGAGTCCGAGTTCTTCAAGCGCCAGGGGTGGGAGGTCATCAACATGACCCAGTATCCCGAGTCCGTGCTGGCCCGGGAGCTCGAGCTCTGTTACCTCAACGTCTCGCTCATCACGGACTACGACGTCGGGGTCGAGGGCGAGGAGGTCGAGCCCGTCAGCCACGAGAGGGTCATCGAGGTGTTCAACGAGAACCTCTCCAAGCTGCGGGACCTCCTGTTCCGGGTCATCCCCGCGCTCCCCGAGGAGCGGCTGTGCCCGTGCGCCGCGGCCCTCGAGGGCGCGCGGTTCGAGGTGCCCTGACCCGGGTGGCCGGCGGGGCCGGCAAGCGTGTCACCGGCCCCTGGTAGGTTCGACGGGTCTCCCCCTCTCGCGGTCGTTCCTCCCCCGGAAAGGAGGCGACATGCGCCGGGCCAGGCCCCGGTCCTCCCGGATCCTCCTCCTCCTCTCCGCGGCGCTGGCCGTGCTGGCCACGCTGACTCTTCGCGGCCACCTGGCGCGCCTCGAGGCTCGCGCCGCCGCGGCGGGACCCGCGGCCGCGGTCGTGGTGGCCACGTCCGATCTCGATCGGGGGACCATGCTCGACCCGTCGATGCTGGACGTGCGAACCGTTCCGGACCGGTACCGTCCCCCGGGGGCGCTGGCCGAGCCCCGTCAAGCGGCCGGCCGGATCCTGGCCGCCGATGTGGCCGAGGGCGAGACCCTGACCGCGGCCCGTCTGGCCTCTCCCGGCGGTCCGGTGGCCGCCCTGGTGCCCGAGGGGCTCCGGGCCTTCCCCGTGACGGCGGCCCTGCCACGAGGCACGCTAGCTCCGGGAGACCGGGTCGACGTGCTGGCCACGTTCGCCGCCGGACAGCCCTACACGGAGACCGTCACGTCGGAGGCCGAGGTGCTTCTGGTGCTGGATGCCGACGGACCCGAGGATCTCGGCCAGGGCGCCACCGTAGTCCTCCTGGTCGGCCCGGAGGTCGCGGAGCGCCTCGCCTACGCCAGGGCGTTCGCCGATATCTCCCTCGCCGTGGCACCGCCTGAGTCGATGCCGTGACGGAGAGACGGGACCCGGCCCGCGGTCCACCCCGGATACCCCGCGGATAGACTTCCCGGGATGTTCCAGGCGATCGTCCTCGGCGCGGCCCAGGGGCTCACCGAGTTCGTGCCGGTCTCGTCCTCGGCTCACCTGGTGCTGGTCCCGTTCCTGCTCCGGTGGCCCATCCCCAGCCTGGCGTTCGACGTGGCCATCCACCTGGGGACCCTGCTCGCGCTGCTCGTGTACTTCTGGGCCGACCTGGTCCGGATGGCGGTCGGGGGGATCCGGAGCGCCGTGGGTCGAGGAGACGATCGAGATCGTCTGCAGGGCCGCCTGGTGGTGATGCTGGCCGTGGGCACGGTTCCGGCCGCCGCGGCGGGACTGCTCCTCCGAGACGTCTTCGAGTCCCTGTTCGAGCGGCCCGTGTACACGGCGGTGAACCTGCTCGTCACCGCCGTGCTCCTCGTATCCGGCGAGGCCTTCTACCGGCGGCGGGCGGAGGAACGACGCCGGGCGATCGACGAGGTCGGCGTGTGGGACGCGCTCGCCATGGGAGCCCTGCAGGCGCTGGCCCTCAGCCCAGGGATCTCCCGGTCGGGGGCCACGATCGTCGGTGGCCTGTTCCGGGGCCTGGCTCGGGAGGCCGCCGCCCGCTTCTCGTTCCTGTTGGCCATCCCGGCGATCCTCGCCGCGGCCATCGTGGCCGTCCCCGACGTCCCCCCCGGGACGGACTGGGGACCGACGATCGCGGCCACGGCCGTGGCGGCGGTCACCGGATTCGTGACGATCGCGCTCCTCCTCCGCTACCTCCGGACCAGGACGATGCTGCCGTTCGCCGCGTACTGCGTGGCCCTCTCGGTGGCGTCGCTCACGGTGGCCGGCACACGGTAGTGCCGTTCAGACCCCGGCGACCGTCATCTCGCCGACCAGGATCGTGGGCGTCCCGATGGCCCCGGCCCCCAACAGGAACCGAACGTCGGAGCCGACCGCAACCACGCCCTTGAGGACCTCGGGGAGCGTGCTGGCGATGGTCATCTCGCGGAGCGGCTCGGCGAGCTCCCCACCCTCCACCCGGAGCCCGGAGGCGCCCACCGAGAACTCCCCGCTGACCGGGTTGGCGCCCGAGTGCACCCCCTTGACCTCCTGCACGTAGACGGCCCGGCCGGCCCCGGCCAGCAGGGCTTCGGCCGGGGCGGATCCCGGCTCGACGAGCAGGTTGCTCGGCGAGACGCCGGGGACCCCCCGGTAGGACGGGCGGGACGCGTTGCCCGTCGAGGCCGAGCCGTTCCGGCGAGCGGTGACCGTGTTGTGGAGGAACCCTCGAAGCACCCCCCGCTCAATCAGCGGCGTCCTGGAGGTGGGCACGCCCTCGTCGTCGAAGGGTGCCGAGGCGGGCCCGTCGGCCAGCCGCCCGTCGTCGACGAGCGTGACCACCTCGGAGCCCACCGACTCCCCCACCAGACCCGCCAGCAGCGACCGACCCTTCTGAACCTCCTCGGCCGACAGCCCGGAGGCGAGCACGCCGAGGAACGAGGCCGCCGCCCACGGATCCAGGACGACCGGCAGACGCTCCGTGGCGGGCTTGGTGGCCCCCAGGAGCCGGGCCCCTCGTTCGGCGGCCTCCTCTGCCGCCTCCTCCCACTCGAGCTCGTCGGGCTCTCGGGCCACCCGGAACGAGAACCCCGTCTGCGTGTCGCCGTCCCGTTCCGCGATCGTCGACGCCACGCACCAGCAGTCCGTCCGCCGGTACTCGGCGGCCACCCCGGCCGTGCTGGCCAGCGTCACCCGGGACACCGCGTCCCCGTACATCACCTCCTCGACCCGGCGCACGTCGGCGTTCGAGGACACCGCGACGCGCTCCAGGTCCAGAGCCAGGGCGACCTTCCGCTCCGGTTCTACCTGGAGCAGGTTCTCGCGGAACAGTCCGGGGAGATCCTCGGCACGCTCGGCGTCGGGCAGGGCGTTCGACTCGTCCGGCGTGGCATGGGCCGCCGCGCCCCGGGCCGCCTCCAGCAGTCCCGCGGCCTTGTCCCCGTCGGGATCGGCCGCCCACGCGTAGCCCATGCGTCCGCCAACGATCACCCGCACGCCGAGACCGCGGGACGATGCGGACGTCAGCGCGTCGACCTCGCCGGCGCGGGCCCGGACCTCCGTGCGGACGCTCTCCAGCGCGTACGCCTCGGCATGTTCCCCGCCGGCCGCGCCCGACAGCGCCACCTGGCACAGGTCGTCGAGGTCAGGCACCGCTGCCACCGGTCCCCCCCACGGTCATCCGGGCGATGCGAAGCGTCGGGCTCCCCGTCGTCACCGGGACGCTCTGCCCGTCCTTGCCGCACGTCCCCGGCCGGGAGTCGAAGTCGCCGGCCACCGCGTCGACGGCAGCCAGGATCCCGATCCCGTTGCCGATCAGGTTCGCTCCGCGGACGGGCCGGGTGATCTTCCCCTCCTCGATCAGGTACGCCTCGGACACGCCGAACACGAAGTCGCCGGTGGCCGGGTTCACCTGGCCGCCGCCGAGCGTCTTCGCGTACAGGCCCCGACCGGTGTCCGCGACGATCGCACCCGGATCCGCATCACCCTGGAGGATCGACGTGTTGGTCATCCGTGGGATCGGGAGATGCCCGTACGATTGCCGCCGTCCGTTGGCGGTGAGCTCGGCGCCCTGCTTCCCGGCCCAGAAACGGTCGTTCAGCATCCCCACCAGCACGCCGTCCTCGAACAGCGCGGTCGGAGCAGCGGGGGCGCCCTCGTCGTCGAACGAGAACGAGCCCCAGCCTCCGCGCAGCGTGGAGTCGTCGACGCCGGAGACGAGCGGCGAGGCCAGCCGCTCCCCCAGCCGGCCCCGGTAGACGGAGGCCTCCTTGCCTACGGTGTCGGCCTCCAGGCCATGGCCGCATGCCTCGTGGAACAGCACGCCGCCGCCCCCGGGACCGATCACCACCGCCATCTCTCCGGCCGGGGCCGGGACGCCGTCCAGCATCGTGACGGCCATCCTGGCCGCCTCGGCGCCGGTCGCCGCGGGAGGGTGCGCCTCCAGGACCTCGGCCCCGCCGAGCGCGGCCGGCCCGTCGAAGCCCGTCTGCACCACGCCGTCGCGCGATGCCACCACATGCGCGATGAGTCGAACGCGGTGCCGCTCCTCCTCGACCCAGGTCCCTTCCGAGCTGGCCACCAGGAGCCGCTGCACCGAGTCGCCGTAGCCCACCACGACCTGGCGGACCTCCGCGCCTTGCGACCGCGCCGCTTCCTCGGCCTCCCTGACCCAGGCCACCTTGAGCTCCCGGGGAACATCGGCCGTCGGCTGCAGCGGCGGGTGGGCCACCTGCGGGTCCTGCCGACGGAGGTCCACCAGCTCCGTCGCTCCGCTCCCCCGGCTTGCCGCCGCCGCGGCCTCCGCGGCCTCGAGCAGAGCCGCTCGGTCGAGCCGGTTCGAGAAGGCGTACGCGGTGGTGTCGGCGGCGATCACCCGGATGCCCGCCCCCCGGTCGGCGCCCTCCGTGAGCTCCTCGACGCGCCGGTCGTCGAGGCGGATCGAGGTGGAGCGCCGCTCCTCGGCGAAGACCTCGGCGAAGCGACCGCCCGATCGGAGGGCCATGCGGAGAACGTCGCGGATCACGGCCTCGTCGAGCACGGAGCCGATGCTAGCAGCGGGTCCGACGCTGTACGGTGCGACCGTGGCTCGAGGAGGTGGTGAGGCTGGGTGGCTCCGGGCCGGCGGGCTCCTCGGCGGGGCCGTCCTCGTGGTGCTGGCCCTGTACCTCGTCCTCCCCGTCGCCTCCGGCTACCGCTTCCCCGTCGGGCCCGACGGCCCCGTGTACACGTGGCTGGCCCGGTGGGCCTCGGAGGTCGGCTTCCAGGACGCCCCCGGCGGAGGCCCTGGGGTCCCCGCACTCACGCTCTTGCTCGGCCGGATCCTCGGCGCGGGTGCGCTCGAGGCCGTGACCCTGCTCGGTCCGGTGCTGGCGGCGACGTGCGGGCTCGCCGCGGCCGCCCTGGTGCACGCGGCGGTCGGACCGGGGCGCCTCCGGGTCGCCGCCGCCCTCCTCCTCACCGGCGCCTTCACCGCTTACCTGGCGGGGGGCTGGCTGGCGAACGTGTCGATGGTCACGCTCTTCCTCTCCGCGCTGGCCGCGCTGGCGGTGGCCCAGCGCTCCTGGCGAGCGGTGGCGGGGGCCGCGGTGATGCTGACCGCGGCCGGGCTGGCCCACCGGGTCTTCCTGCTGATCGGCCTGGTCATCCTGACCGCCGTCGTCATCGTCCGCGCCCCCGAGGCCGTGTCGACGATCCGCGGCGGTCGACCGTTCCGCGACACCTCCGCGGCCCGGATCGCCGCGGCCGCCTTCGGCGGCGCCGGGTTGGCCCTCCTCGGTTTCGCCTCGCTCGGTGGCTCGACGGTCACCGGCGACACCTCGCAGGACGGGTTCCTCCGGCGGGCGGGGCTGCGGAGCCTGCTCCTCGACCGCTATCGCGAGCGGTTCCTGGGTGATCTGGGCCGGGCCGCCGTGCCCCTGACCGTCGGGCTGGGCCTGGGCGCGGCGGCGTTCGAGATGCGGCCGCGGCCCGAGGGCCCGGGGGCCAGATTCCTGATGGCCGTGTGCGGCGCCTGGGCGGTGGTCACCGCGGTCGGCGTGGCCGCGCTGGCCATCACGGGATGGGGACCGCCGAACCGCCTCCTCCAGTTCGCGTTCTTCCTCCCCGTGGCCGGGGCGCTCGGCGTGGCCGCCCTGGCTCGGACGGGAAGGCTCGGCACGGCGGCGGGCGTCCTGGCCGGTGCCGCCCTCGTGGGCGCATCCATGGTGGGCTGGCTCCGCCAGTCTCCGGCGGTGCACGCGGGCGAGCTCGCCGCGGTGGCCGCCGCCGGGCGGGCCGTGGCGGGAACCCCGACGGATACGCCGCTGGTGTTCCTGGTCGACACCGACGAGCGCGCGGCCGCGTACCACATCACCCGGGCCGGCAACGTGATCCGGATGGGGCTCCCCGCCGAACGGATCGACGACGTCCGGCTGGCGGTGGGAAAACCGGACGACCTCCTGGAGGGCCGGCCGACCAGGACCGGCGACGCCGAGCACGACGCAGCCTCCGCCCTCTACCTGCGGAATGCCGCCCCCATCCTCGACCGCGCCACGGTGGTGGTGCTGGAGCGATTCAACGCGGGAGGCTTCGAACGAGCTCGGGAGCTCGGTCCCGAGGCGGCGCCGGGGGTGGTGATCCTGACCGGCCCCTCGTCGCCGACGAGCCTCGGGCCGCCTCCGGCTGGCGTGGGCCCCTGGGCCCTGGCGGGATGGTCGGCGGCCGCGGTCCTTGTGCTGGCGGCGCTCGGAGGCGGCTGGGCCCGATGGTCCCTGCCGGGCTGCGGCGCGGTCGCCGTGCTCGGGGCCGCCCCGTCAGTCGGGATCGCCGCGGCGATCCTGGGCGCCCTCGCCGCGGACCGGGCGGGGATCCGCCCCGGCGGCCTGGGATCCTTGGGCGTCGTGCTGGGATTCGCCGCGGCCGGTTACCTCGCCGCGGCCCGGCCCGACCGGGATCGCCGCGAGCGCCCGCTCCCGACCGCGCCGCCCTGATCCGCCGCCGGAGGGTCCCGGGTCCTCGACCAGCAGCGGGTCGGCGAATCCCCGTCCCGGCGGCATGGCGGTTCGGCGCCGGAGCTCGATCAGGAGCCTGATCAGGACGATCAGCACCGCCGGGGTGGCCACCCAGTGCAGGCCGAACACCATGGCCTCCCACACCCGCGGGGCCCGGCTCGGCTCGGCCACCAGCTCGGTGACGGCCAGGGCCACCGAGATCAGCACGGCCCCGCCCCGAGCCGGCCTCGGCAGGATCCAGGCCAGCGGGATCAGCCACGCCACATACCAGGGGAGCAGGACCGGCGAGACCATCAGCGAGACGAGGCTGGCCCACGCCATGGCGCCGACGACCACAACGGGGTCCACCCGCTCCCGGTCCCTGGCCAGGTGGCGGAGCAGAACCACCAGGACCCACAGGAGCGCCAGCGGGAACGCCAGCCGGACCAGGACCGAGACCACGTCGCCGGCGACCTCCCCGCCCACAGCGTTGGCGGCTCCCCGCAGCGTCACCAGAACGAACCTCGACGGCGCCAACCACCCCTGGCGCGTGGTGAGCTCGAGCGTCCCCAGGGTGGGATCTTCCGCCTGCATGAACGGGATCACGAACGGGAGCGCCACGGCCGCCCCCACCACGGCATGCATCCCCAGGGCCCGGAGCCGGCGACCCGAGGGGCGCGCCAGGACGAAAGCCACCGCGGCCACCAGGAGCGGCGCCGCGGCCGAGATCTTCACCAGCGTTCCCAGCGTGAGCGCCGCCGTGGCCCACAGCTCTCTCCGGGTCAGCAGAAGCAGGACCGCGGCCGCGATGGCCAGCCCGAGCAGCGCGTCGTTGTGCCCCCCAGCCACCCCGTGGAACACCACCACCGGGTTCCATCCCACCAGCGCCGCGGCGAACGCCGCTCGGTCGGGCGCTACCCGCCGGGACGCCGCCGCCGCCAGCAGCATCGTGGCCACGCTGGCCGCCGCGGCCAGGCCCTTGAACGCCAACACGGTGCCTTCCGGCGAGGCCACCACGCCGGTGACGCCGGCCGAGAGCGCGGTGAACGCGGGACCGTACACGGAACGGGAGTCGATCCAGTCGACGGAGACGAGCGGGTAGACGGGGTCGTCGACAAACGACGCCGGGATGTCCGCGTAGGGGTTGACGCCGTGCCGGGACACCATCCGTCCGTAGATCGCGTAGCTGTACACGTCACGGGACAGGAACAGCGGGATGGCCACCGCTAGGAGGTGCAGCAACACCCCGACGAGGATCACCCGGCGGAGGCTCAGACCTCCCCGCCACGCCGCGCCGAGCGCGTACAGGAACCCTCCCGCCGCGGCGAACAGCGCGGCGGCTCCGACCACCGCCAGGACGTCCCGGGGGAGGCGGTCGAGACCCAGGGCCGTGGCCGCGCCCTCGAGGAGCCGGGGGGCGCCGGCACCAGGAAGCAGCGGGGGGGTGAAAGGGGAGGCCGGCGTGGAGGCCACCAGCCCCACCAGGGCCGCGGTCACCACGACGGCGATCGTGGCCACTCGACCCGAACGGAGATGGGACGGCGCGGAGACGGGAGCGGAGGCCTCCATCGGCCCGAGTCTAGATGGTGGGCCCTCGGAACCGGGCTTCCTCCCGTCCGGGCTGATCCCGTTCCCGCTGTTCCTGTTCGGGATCCCTGCGTTCTTCCCGGCCCGAGTGGACCGCCCTCGCTAGCTCAACGAGCACCCCAGGTTGTTGTCGGCGTCCAGGGATGAAGCCAGGGACAACATCACCGACCGGTTGTTGCTGGCCAGGGCCGTGTTCACGGCGGAGGTGACCTGTCCGGGCGTTCTCGGATAGTCCACACCGGGGTGCGCGGCGTTCAGGACCGCCGCCACCGACGCTCGCAGCAGGATCTTCGCCCCGCCGAGGACCCCGGGCCCACCGGAGAACTTCAGGGCGTTGTGGAGCGTCACCGGAGCCAGGCTGGACAGGTTGCCAGGGATGACGAACACGCTACTCAGCGTCTGTCCCGGCGAGAACCCGGTCGATCCCCACGCGGCCGGGTGATTCTTCCAGAACCCGGGCGTGCACCCCTCCCCCGGGGCCGGGATGGGGATGCGCAGTGCCGCCACCACCCACAGCAGCGAGTCGGGGTTGGAGCCGATCGGTGCCGAGAAGGCCTGCACCCGAGTGGTGGTCTCACCCGCCGGGATCGTGATGTCGAAGGCATCCGTGTCCCACTGGTTCCCATCGGAGGAGTTCAGCTGGTTGACCTGACTGGCGTTGTCGCTGATGTCGATCCGATCCGGTCGTGTCGACTGGCAATCGCCCGCGAACACGACCAACCGGGCCGTCCTGCTGGTGGGGACCGCCCCATAATTGAAGTCGGCCGGCACGGTCCCGACGTTCTCCGGCTTGAACGGAGGAACAGGAGCGTCACCCCACGCGAAATCGAGGCCCTCGGCCACGACGACCCGGAAGAAGTTCGTCTCGGCCGGATCCGTGTAGAGAACCAGGAGCCCGGCCCCATTGAGACTATCAAGGTTGTCGGCGACGTCACCGTCCTTGATCGAAAAGGACTTGTTTCCCGTGCCCTTGGCACTGACGATGCTGGTCACGTCGGCCCTGTACGCGATGTTGCTATTGACGTCGTCTTCGCGGCCGACGATAGTGCCCGTGATGGGAGTGCCGTCGAACTTGAGCTTCTGGTCGCCGAAGGGCGGGACGTTGGGCGGATCGAAGCAACTTCCCTGAGGGCATCCCGCGAGCTCGCGGCCCGCCCAGTACAGGAACGCCTTCTGAACCGGCCCGCCGATGCCAACCGTGAGTGTGGCCGTCCCAGAACCCAGGTTCTGTAGCCCCACGCCGGCCTCGGCCACACTCAAGCCTTGTCCTTGAAGGTCCAGAGCCGGGTTCAGCGCGAGCGGCGTCGCATCGCTGATCCCGCCCGCGACCATGATGATCGCCAGCGTCCCTGCGCTGACGACGAAGGCCCTTCCCTTCGCCCGACGTCCACGACGGCGCATGCAATCCTCCCCTTGCTCAGGTATCGCCCCTTATACACGCGGCCGAGATTCCACGGTTCCGACATTCGCCGGAGAAAACGTACGCAGACGACCCGGTGGGAACGTAGGAGGCGTCGGGCAAGCTTCCCCGCGGGGACCCCCCGGGCCGGCGCTAGACTGATATTGGAGGAGTGACCGGATAGAGGAGTCACCGGATATCGGTCTTCTGCTGGGCGTGTCGCATCTCCGGCCCCCTGGCCCCGTCGGGGCTGTCAAAAGCTCCGATGGACGAGGTCGGCGGTATTCCCGGAGTCGTTCTCGGAACGAATTCCCTCGATTCGGGAACGCGGACGCGGCCAACATCGCGCAACGAAATGCAACGAACTAGGTAGGGCTGCTTTCAAGGTCCGGCAAGCAGAGCAAGGTCGGCGGATCTCTAGGCCTCGACCGAAACTGCAGGGCCTCTCAAAGAGCAAAGCAACCCGCCGCTCCTGAGCGGGGAAGCACCCACGCGGAGAATGGCCACTCGCTGGGTCGGTCGCCCTCCTCGCCGGTTTCGGTCAGCCGCCCACCGGCCAGCCGCAACAGGTCGAAGGGCAGGCCCTGGGCGACCCAGGCCTCGCTGCCGCCCTCCATGACGTGAGCCTCGTAGCCCGGGCCTGGAGCATCAGCCGGGCGACCTCGCTCCGGCTGGCGATCTTGTCATGGATCACCACGGGCCTGCCCGCCTCGAGGCCCCCCATCAGGCCCTTCAGGCGATGTCGGCGGCTCGCTTCTCCTCGTACTTCTTCGCCGTCGCATCGAGCCTTCCCAGGTACATGAGGATGCCGTCCCGAGCCTGTTCGGCCTCCTCCGTCAGGTCGGTCAACTGGTCGAGCTTCCAGTGGCGGAACAAGACAGTGAGGAGCACCTCGTCGTGGTGGATGCGAAGATCGTAGATGCCGGCCTTCGCAACCTGACTGGCCTTCTCCCGGAAGTCGGGGAGTTCCCGCCCCGGCATGGCGAATCCCGTTACCTGCCGGTGCATGGCCAGAACCATCGCCGAGGGATCGAGCTTGACGGCTGCCTTCCCGAGTTCCCGGTAGAAGATGTAGTGAAGGTTCTCATCGACGGCGATGCGGGCGGTGAGCTTCTCGATGAGCGGATCACGGGTGAATAGGCCGGTGTTGCGGTGCGATATGCGGGTGGCCAGCTCCTGCAGGGTGGTGTAGACGACCCCATCGAGCGGGCTCGTGAGGGACCCGCCCTGGCCGTCCGGGTAGTAGCCTCGGGAGACCTGGTCCATGCGTCCTTGCTCCAGCGCGACCGGGTCCACGCCTCGGGTCACCGTGAGGAAGTCCCGCAGAACGATGGAGTGGCGTCCCTCCTCGGCCGTCCACCGCCTGACCCACTCGCCCCAGGGGCCCTCCCTGCCAAA
>JBOGWD010000073.1:0-1152 GCA_050693275.1 Actinomycetota bacterium
GAGGGGTCAGCTTGGCTCTAGCATGAGCCACGAGGGCCTCCTTCCGGTCGAGGACGTCTTCCATGACCCCTCAACCGTGCAGGGAGGCTCTCCTCTTGTAAACAACCCTCGTGGGAACTACAGCTAGAGAGCCAGAATCGCAACTCCCGTGTGCATCCGAGCGGCCCGGGCGAGCCCTTCGTCCGCGGTCAGAAGTTCCCCGTCGAGTTGCTCGGCCAAGGCGACATAGGTTGCGTCGTAAGCGGAGAAGTTCTCCCTCAGGTTGAGCATGCGGCTCAGAAGGTGCTGGTGTCCATGGCGCGTGAGCGGCAGGTCAAGATAGTCCTCGACCGCCTGAGCCAGGCGCTCCTCTGAAAGCGCTCCCCGGATCAGGCCCCGGCGAAGTCCGGCAGCCACCTCGACGTCACATAAGGCCGGCACGTGGAGGTCCGCATCGGAGCCTCGCACGGCCGGCTCCAATGAGACCGCCACCTCGGTCCTCAGGAGGTACTCCACCAGCGCCGATGCATCGGCAATGACGAGTCTCAGGAAGCCTCCCCAGCGGCCCGCTCCTCCCGGATGAGATCGGCGGCCCGGGCGCCCAGCTTGACGGGCCGCCTCCCAGAGATCCGTTCGAAGACCTCCTCTGCGGGGGGTCTTGCTGCCTCTCGCTCGAGGATGTCCTGGACATAGTCTGTGAGGGTTTGCCCGCGGGCATTCGCACGCTTGACGAGTTCCCGGTGGAGCCTGTCCGGCACGTTTCTCACCTGAATCATCTTTGACATGTGGGTAGCATGTCACATGCGTCCCGCATGGTCAAGCGAGCGGTGACCCGGCCCGGAGACCGCCCCGGGGGGCGGTTCGCGCACCGATCCTTCAAGACCACTACGGACTCTTCTTCCTGCTGCGCTTGTGTGCAGGGGAGTCAAGAGAAACACTGAGCGCTATCGTGTCGGAGGTCCGAGGATGACGGCGCCGCCCGAGACCCGCTACGCTCTCGCGCCTGACGGGCTCAAGCTCGCCTACCAGGTCACGGGCGGCGGGGACGTCGACCTGGTGTTCATGCAGGGGGCTGTGGCCCACCTCGAGCTCGCGTGGGAGGACCCGAGACTCAGCCGGCTGTTCGAGCGGCTGTCGGCATTCTCGCGCCTGATCCGCTTCGACCGCAGGGGC
>JBOGWD010000074.1:0-5381 GCA_050693275.1 Actinomycetota bacterium
CACTCGCCTGCCGACCGGCCCCTCGCCCCGTCGGGCCAGGGAGCGACAGCCCCGGTAGGTGAGGTAGCCCACCAGGGGAGGGAGCGCCAGCACCAGCACACGGAAGGCCCTCGTGACGTCCTCCACCGGGATGCCCAGGAACGGGCCGAGCACGTCGTTCGACCCCGCCAGCGTGAGGATGCCAGCGAACGTGAGGACGCCCGCCCCCACGCCGCTGCGAACCGGAGCGTCGCGCGGGCGGTCGAGGAGGTGATGCTCGGCCACGTCTCCGGTGATCCGCCGCTCGACCCAGGGCCACAGCAGCATCGCGGTGAAGAACACGCCGGGCAGCACCACCCCGGGCCAGAACAGCTCCGGGATCAGGTGCCCGAAGAGCTCGACGTCCCAGGCCGGGAACAGCCGGAGACCGCCCTCGAGCCACCCCAGGTACCAGTCCGGCTGGGCCGGCGAGGACACCACCGACGGGTCGAACGGGCCGTACAGCCACACCGGGCTGATCTGGAGCAGGCCCCCCATGGCGGCCAGCACGCCGAACACGACGAACGCCAGGCCGGCTCCCTTGAACGTGTACGTCGGCCACAGCGGCGAGCCGACCACGTTCCGTTCGGTGCGTCGCAGCCCCGGGAACTGGGTGTGCTTCTGGTGCCACACGAGCCCGAGGTGGACGGCCAGGGCGCCGGCGATCAGCGCGGGGATGATCATGATGTGCAGGACGTGCAGCCGCCCGATCATCTCGACGGTCGGGAACTCCCCGCCGAACACCAGGAAGGCGGCCCACGTTCCCAGGAACGGGATCGACAGCAGGACCGAGTACGCGATCCGCAGGCCGGTGCCGGACAGCAGATCGTCGGGGAGCGAGTAGCCGGTGAAGCCCGCTCCCATCGCCAGCAGGAGCAGCGACACGCCGACGAGCCAGTTGATCTCCCGAGGGCTTCGGAAGGCCCCCGTGAAGAAGACCCTGAGCACGTGAACGACCACCGCCGCCAGCATGACCACGGCGGCCCAGTGATGGAGCTGGCGCATGACCAGACCCGCCCGGACCTCGAACGACAGCCGCAGCACCGACTCGTAGGCCGCCGACATCTCCTCGCCCCGCAGGGGCTCGTACGGCCCTCCGTACACGACCTCGCGGCCCGACGCCACGAAGAAGAACGTCAGGAACGTGCCGGTGACGACCAGGATCAGGAAGCAGTACAGGACGATCTCACCGAGCATGAACGACCAGTGGTCGGGGAACGCCTTGCGAAGGGCCCGCCGGGCGAACGACGCCGCGCCCAGCCGGTCGTCGAGCCACCCGATCAGCCGCCGGAGCACGCGCTCATCCCTCTGGCCGGTCCCAGTACCCGGGGCCGATCGGCTCCGGGAAGCCACCGGTGGCCCTGAGGAAGCCCTCGGCGTCCACCTCGATGGGGAGCTGGGGCAGAGCACGGGCGGCCGGACCGAATACCGGCTCGGCTCCCCGGAGCACGTCGAAGGTGGACTGGTGGCACGGGCACAGCAGGAGGTGGGTCTGGGCCCGGTACAGGCCCACGGGACAGCCGGCGTGGGTGCACACCTTCGAGTAGGCCACGTATCCCTCGGGCGCCCCGGCCAGGCGGCCGGGCGCAAGCTCGAGACGGGCGGGATCGACCCGGATCAGCACGGTCTGCGCGTCGGCCGACCCGACGGCGCCCTCCGGGTACACGGTCACGATCGAGCCCTGCCCCAGATCCTCGACCCCGACCGGCACGCCGCCCTCGTCCACCAGGCGCACCCCCCGCCGCCACGAGGTGACGGACAGCGACCGGCCGGGCCTCGGCCCCAGGGAACGGATGGGGAACAGGGCCGCCAGGCCGAGGGCGCCCAGGGCGCCCAGCAGCAGGCGGGACAGGAACCGGCGACGGCCGATCTCCTCCTCCCCGTGCTCCAGCGCCTCCGCGGCGGCGTGGCGCTCCTCCGCCGGCGACGGAGCGATCCTCTCCTCGGTCACCTGCTCGGGGGGCAGCAGCCGCTTGCCCCACAGGATCAGGCCCACCCCCAGCCCGCCCAGGGCCACGCCCAACAGGGCTCCTTCCACCTGCGGCTGGCCCCCCAGCACGTAGACGATGGCCAGCCCCAGGCCGGCCAGGATCGACAGGGCGAAGGCGATCGCCGCGGGTATCTCGGGCCGCCTCACCTCGAGCTCCCCGTGAGCCGAACCACCAGCAGGAGGATCCCCAGCCCCACCAGCCAGCCCATCAGTCCCTCCACGACCGGCCCGACGTGGCCCAGGCCGAGGCCGCCCCGATCCTCCCCCTGTCGCACGAACAGGACGTACCGCACCACCGAGTCCATGTCGGACTCTGAGAGCTGCCCCTGGGTGAACGGCGGCATCCCCCCGGGTCCGATCCGCACCGCCTCGGCGATCTCGGTGGGCGTGGCCCGGTCGAGACCAGGGGCCACCGCTCCCCCACCCACCGAGGCGCCCTGGCCTCCGGCGCCGTGACACGCCAGGCAGTTGGCCGCGTACAGCTCACGGCCGCGAGACAGGTCGCCGTTCTCGGGGAACACCACGGGGATGGCGGGACCGCCCGGTCCCACGGAGCCGACGTACGCCACGATCGCGGCGATCTCCTCCGACGAGTACTCCGGAGCGCTCCGGACCGGCTGGGCGCCCGGATCCGACAGCGGCATCCTCCCGGTGGACAGCATGAAGTCCACGGCCGCGGCCCCCACGCCCACAAGCGGCGGCCCCTGCCCGGTGCCCTGACCCTCCACGCCGTGACAGGCGGCGCATCCGGCCACGAACAGATCGAACCCTCGAGCGGCCTGCTGGTCGACCTGGGCCATCGCCGGAGACGGCGACCGTGCCAGGAGCTGGATCGCCGAGGTGGGCACCAGAGAGAGCAGGCCCAGGACGGCCAGCCGACGGAGCCTCATCGGATCAGGTAGACCGTACCGAAGATCGCCAGCCACACGACGTCGACGAAGTGCCAGTAGTAGGCCACGGCCTCGGCCCGAGCCTCGGCCGCCCCGGCCATGACCACGAGCAGGAGGGCCATGCCCACCAGGAGATGGAGCCCGTGGGCTCCCAGCATCGTGAAGAAGAGGGAGCCGTAGGCGTGCGAGCCGATCCCGAACCCGGCCGTGGCCAGCTCGTAGCCCTTGATGGCCAGGAAGGCCGCGCCCAGCGAGAACGTCGCCCAGACCCACGCCCGCATCCGCCGGTCCTGGCCCCGACGGAGCCACCCCATCCCCAGATGCATCGTCAGGCTCGAGGCCGACAGCAGCGCCGTGGCCACCGCGGTGAGCGGGAGGTCGAGGTGCACGTCCGACGGGGGCCACGCCGCGG
This sequence comes from Actinomycetota bacterium, assembly GCA_050693275.1. Classification (GTDB taxonomy): domain Bacteria; phylum Actinomycetota; class UBA4738; order UBA4738; family CALAEC01; genus CALAEC01. The sequence continues at coordinate 3,311 of JBOGWD010000074.1, forward strand.
CCACCGTTCGAAGCGAGAAGTACGAGGCGAACAGACCTCCGAAGAACATCAGCTCCGAGGCCAGGAACAGGACCATGCCGAAGACCGACGGGTGGGTCCGGCGCGTCGCGGTGAGGTCTGCGTCCGCCGGTGGCACGGTCACGGTGTACCAACCGGGCCGGTGCCCCGTCAAGCGCTCGGGATCAGCCGGCGCGCTCGATCGAGATGGGGTCCTTGTCGCCGAGGACGGCCGCCGCCTTCTCGATCACGTCCCGGCTGTCGGACGTGACCCGAACCGTGACGGGACCGTCGGGGACGGCCTCGTGCGTGACCTCCCACTCCTCGCCCATGGCCGGCGTGGCGTAGCCGCCCAGCGCGCCCCCGACGACGCTGCCGGCGATGGCCCCCGCCATCAGGGCGGCCCACAGCGCCGCAGACCCCCCGAACGCCACGGAACCAAGGAGGAAGCCGGCCACCCCGCCCAGGACGAGACCGATCCCCGCCCCGAGGGCGACCCGGGACCCCATCTGGCGGGTCACTCCTCGATCCCGGGCCGACGTGTCATGGCGCTTGGCCGCCAGGGCCGCTCGAGCCCCCTCCAGGGAGATCGCGGAGCTGTCGATCCCGCCGCGCTCCAGCGCGGTCAGGGCGACCCGAGCGCGGTCGAGGTCCGAGTACCTGGCGATGACGGAACCGGGCATGAAGCGTCCCTCCACGCCGTTTCTTGCCCCGCCGGAGGCAAGGCAAACCCGGTGTGGTTTGCCGGATTCGACCGAGGGGTAGGGCATGGTCCCACTGTCCGGCCGGCACCCGTCCGAGACGGTGGATCGAGCCGGTGTCACGAAGGGAGGATGGGGGATGTCCCGATGTCCGGTGTGCGGATCGGTGCGGATCGTTCTGGTCCTGAGCCCCACCGGGAGGTCGTTCTGCGCCGAGTGCGGGTCGCGCTGGCTCCAGGACGGGAGCGCGCAGCGGCAGGTGGAGCGTTCGGACGGATCCGGCGTGGCGCCGGCGCGACCGGCCTAGAGGTCCAGGAGGGCCACCCCGGTGGCCTCGTCCTGGATCCGGCGGAGCTCGCCGGGAAGCACCATCACGAACAGCTCCAGCGTGGCCCCCACGTGGGCCTCGAAGAGGTGCCCCCCCACGGCCGACCCGTCCCGCTTCCCCAGCGTGACGTGCGCGTGCACCCTGGGCCCCTCGTCGGTCACAGAGAGATTTCCCAGGAACGACAGCACCTCGACGTCCTCCTCGACCCGGAACCGTTCGTAGTCCCTTCGCTCGAGGTCGAGGAAGCCGAGCTCGGCGTCGGCGAACGCGCCGATCCCGTGGAGCCGCGCGGCGCCGATGCCCCGCTCCCGGGCGAACGCCGTCAGCGCCTCCACCACGGGATCGCCCAGCTCGAAGCGGAGGACGAAGACGGGCTCGGGCTGGTCCCGGAGGAGCCGCTGGTTCAGCCGACGCTCTCCCAGGCCGCGACCTTCGGGTGGTCCTTGTCGACCGGGCCGACCTGGGCCGCCCCGCCGGGCGACGTGTAGCCGGCGATCTCCTCGGTGAAGAACTCCGCGTTGATCGGGGTGAACTCCTTCCACTCCGCGGGAACGTCGTCCTCGGCGAAGATCGCTGTGACCGGGCAGACCGGCTCGCAGGCCGCGCAGTCCACGCATTCGTCGGGCTGGATGTAGAGCATCCGGCCCCCCTCGTAGATGCAGTCGACCGGGCACTCGTCCACACAGGACCGGTCCTTCACGTCGATGCATGGCTCGGTGATCGTGTAGGTCACGTCCGCTCCTCCTTGCTAGGCGGGGGCCTGGAACCCTGCCACCACGGGATGATCCGCCTCCACCGGGCCCACCTGCGCCGCCCCGCCGGGCGAGGTGTAGCCGGCGATCTCCTCGGTGAAGAACTCCGCGTTCACCGCCGCGTACTGCTTCCACTCCGCGGGGACGTCGTCCTCGTAGAAGATCGCCGTGACCGGGCAGACCGGCTCGCAGGCCGCGCAGTCCACGCATTCGTCGGGCTGGATGTAGAGCATCCGGCCCCCCTCGTAGATGCAGTCGACCGGGCACTCGTCCACGCAGGCCCGGTCCTTCAC
>JBOGWD010000075.1:0-3062 GCA_050693275.1 Actinomycetota bacterium
GGGCCAGGTCGTCCGGGACCAGGCCCGAGGGGTCTACGGCTACGGTGCGTAGGTACGGCTACTTCCTCCGGGAGACCGCCACGGCGCTCCGCCGGAACGCCCTGGTGACGTTCGCCGCCATCTCCACCGTGTTCATCTCCCTGTTCCTGCTGGGCGGGGCGCTGCTGGTGGAGCGGCAGGTCCGGCTCATGACCGGCGAGTGGGCGTCCAAGGTCGAAGTGTCGGTGTTCCTCCGGGAGGACGCCTCGTCCGAGGAGATCGAGGCCCTGGGCCGGAACATCGAATCGATCCCCGAGGTCGACGAGGTCTTCTTCGAGAACCGCGAGGAGGCCTACCTGAACTTCCAGCAGCTCTTCCGGGACAATCCGGCGCTCGTGGAGAACGTCGATCCCGCCGCCATGCCCCAGTCGTACCGGGTGAAGCTCGTCGACCCGGCCGACTTCCCGGTGATCCGGGCCCGGCTGGCCGGGGACCCGGCCATCGACCAGATCCGCGACGAGCAGGCCATCCTGAAGCGTCTCCTGGCCGTGACCAGCGTGCTCCGCACCGGGGTGATCGCCGTTGCCGCCATCATGCTGCTCTCGGCGGCCGGCCTGATCGGCAACACGGTTCGCATGGCGGTGTTCGCCCGCCGCAAGGAGATCGCCATCATGAAGCTGGTCGGGGCCACGAACTGGTTCATCCGCGTTCCGTTCCTGATCGAGGGCGTGGTGGAGGGGCTGATCGGCGGCGTGGCCGCGGTGCTGGCCATCTTCGCCATGAAGTTCCTGTTCATCGACCCGCTCCGGGGCCAGGTGCAGTTCGTGCCCACGTGGATCGACACCCCCGAGATCCTGTTCACGGTGCCGGTCCTGCTCGGCGCGGGCATCATCATCGCGGCCGTGGCCAGCCTGCTGGCCATGCGCCGGTTCCTCGAGGTCTGAGGACCCTTGCCTCCGCCCCCGGGCGGTGGCTAGGATGGGATCGATCCCCCCTCGAAGGCGAAAGGTCGTTCCATGTCCGGGATGAGACGAGCGCTGGTCGCCATCAGCGGGGCGCTGGCCCTGGCGGCCGCGGTGGGGCCGCCGGTCTCCGCGCAGGACCCGGAGCTGGAGCAGGTCGAGCGCAGGCTCGAGCAGCGGCAGGAGCAGCTCGAGCAGGCCAGGGGGGAGAGCCGTGACGTCCGGGGCCAGCTCTCCGTGGCCCAGCAGCGTCGGCAGGGCCTCACCGCGGACGTCCGCATCCTCCAGGGCGATCTCCAGGCGGCCCTGGCCGAGCTGGCCGAGGTGCAGGCGGCGCTGGAGGTGGCCCGGCACGAGCTGGCGCTGTGGACCCGCCGGCTGGAGCGGGCCCGGGACGACCTCATGGCCCGGCAGGGTCTTCTCAACGCCCGGGCCGCCACCGCGTACAAGCTCGGACCGGCGGCGTACGCCGAGGCGCTGCTCGGTGCGAACGACCTAGCCTCCATCGCCGACCGGACGTTCTACGTGGAGCGGGTGCTCACGGTCGACGCCGGCCTGCTGGAGGGCGTCCGGGTGTCCCGCACGCTCGTGGCCACGCGCCAGGACCGGGTGGGCGTGTACGAGGACGGCGTATCGAAGCGGCTCCGCGAGGTCCACAGGCAGACGGAGCGGATCGCCGCGATGAAGGCCCAGCAGGAGTCGCTCCTCGAGCAGATCGACCTGGAGATCGACTTCACCGCGGAGACCCTGGACGACCTCAACGCCGCGCGTGAGCGGTACGAGGACGCAGTAGCCCAGCTGGAGGCCGAGTCCGCCCAGATCCAGGGGCTGATCCAGGGCTCCGGCTCCAGCGGGTCCGGCCAGTACGGGGGCGAGCTCTTCTGGCCGACCAACGGGCCGATCGTCTCGGGGTTCGGGTACCGGACCCATCCGGTCTACGGCACCACCCGGTTCCACTCCGGCGTCGACATCGACGGCGCGTGCGGGCAGGCCATCTTCGCCGCGGAGGACGGCACGGTCCTGTCCGCCGGCTACAACGGCGGGTACGGGAACGCCACGGTGATCGACCACGGGGACGGGCTCTCCACCCTGTACGCCCACCAGTCGAGCATCGGCGTGTCCTCGGGCCAGAAGGTGGGCCGAGACCAGCAGATCGGGCTGGTGGGCACCACCGGGCTCTCCACGGGATGCCATCTCCACTTCGAGGTGCGCATCAACGGCGAGCCGGTGGACCCGGTCCCGTACCTCACCTAGCGGCTACCCTGGCCCCGTGAAGCCGCGGGAGCGCGCGGTCGCCACGAACCGGCGGGCGCGCCACGACTACGAGATCGAGGAGACGTACGAGGCCGGCATGGTCCTCCTCGGCTCCGAGGTGAAGTCGCTGCGGGCCGGACGGGCCTCGCTGGCGGAGGCTTACGCCCGGGTGACCGACGGCGAGGTCTGGCTGGACGGTCTGCACATCCCCCCGTACGCCCAGGCGGCCGGGCGCGGCCACGAGCCCCGCCGGCCCCGGAAGCTGCTCCTGCACCGGGGGGAGATCGACCGGCTGATCGGCAAGACCCAGGAGCGCGGGCTCACGCTGGTTCCCCTGCGCCTGTACTTCCGCCGAGGGGTGGCCAAGGTCGAGCTCGGGCTCGGCAGGGGAAAGCGGCGATACGAGAAGCGCCAGGCCATCGCGGAGCGGGAGCACCGCCGGGAGATGGAGCGGGAGGTGGCCCGGCGGGCCAGGGAGCGGTGACGCCTTCTCGTATACTGGGATCGAACTGAATAGGGGGTGACTGGCTTCGACCCGGGTGGTAGCTGCCTGGGGGAAGCGGGCCGAGGTCCCCGGAGTCCTCGTTAAAGAGCCGGGACCAATCAAGCGCCAACGACGAGTTCGCGCTCGCTGCCTAGTCACGACTAGGTAGCCGTCCTCCGTGGTTTGCCTGCGGCCGCGGATCGGGCGTCGTGAGCAGGCTTACCTGGCCGGGTGCGCCTCGCGCCCCGCCGGGGACATCGAAGCGAGGCTGGTCCGGCGGTGCTCCGCCTGTGGGAGCCGCCGGACGAGAACCACCGCAGGCTGCGCCCGGAGAAGCCCCAGATGGTCGCCCGGGGACGCGGGTTCGATTCCCGCCACCTCCA
>JBOGWD010000076.1:0-2894 GCA_050693275.1 Actinomycetota bacterium
CTGGCCTCGGCGGGATCGCCGGTGCCGATCCTCGCGGTGATCTCGCGGGACGACCTCGACCGGCTGGCCTGGGCCTCGGTGGCCGACGAGTTCGTGTTCCCGGAGGTGTCGGAGGCGGAGCTGCGGCTCCGTCTGGCGATGCTCACCGCCCGACGTGGCGAGGCCGGCGAGGCGGTGGCCCGGCTGGGCCCCGTGGCGATCAACGTGGAGAGCTACCAGGTCACCGCGGGCGGCCGGGTCCTCGACCTCACCTTCAAGGAGTTCGAGTTGCTCCGGTTCCTGTCCGAGCACCGCGGGAGGGTGTTCTCCCGGGCCAAGCTCCTCCAGGAGGTATGGGGCTACGACTTCTACGGCGGCACCCGGACCGTCGACGTCCACGTGCGCCGCCTTCGGGCCAAGCTCGGCCCCGAGCACGAACACCTCATAGAGACGGTCCGCGGCGTCGGCTACCGAGCCGCCGACATCGCCGGGTAACCCGGCGAAGGAACCTGAACGTTCGGGACTGATCCCGGACACCGCGTACCGGCAACCTAACTGACAGCTCGTTGCTTGCGCACCCCCTTTCCCAGTGGATGGTGGTAGCCATTGAAATCGACGGCCAAAGCCCTGACGAGCTCCTCGCCGTAGAAGATGTGGACCAGTCCGTTCACCGGGATGACCCTGACCCGAGCTCCCGCCCACCGCTTGCCCACGATGATCTGCTTGCCGAGGTACCCGACGTTGCCGATGGAGCTCACCTTCCGCACGAGGGAGTGGGGCGGATACACGGGCTCTCCTCGTTCGTCGACCCCGGTGCTGGCGGCGGCTTCGGCCACGGGCGGGGCGTACCGGTACCGCTCGGCCGGGGTGAGGTTCCCGAGCCCCTGGTGGGGCCGCTCTCGGTTGTAGTGGTGGCGGAACCCGTCCAGGAGCTCCTGCAGGTGGGGGAGGTCGAAGGCCGGCCCCTCGTCGGCGAGCCAGGCCTTGAGGGTCTTGTGGAACCGCTCCAGCTTCCCCAGGGTCTGGGGGTGGTACGGGCCGGAGGTGATCAGCTCCACCCCGAGCTCCCTCAGCTGCTGTTCGAACGCAACCTCCACCCCCTGGAGGGGCCCGGTGAAGCACATCCCGTTGTCGGAGAGGACCTGCCGGGGCAGACCGTACCGGGAGGCGGCCTCCTCGAAGCAGTCCCAGGCCGCCTCCCCCGTGGGGCCTCGGCGGCCACCGCGGCCAACAGGTACCGGGAGTGGTCGTCGATGGTGTCCATGACCCAGGCCTTCCGCCGGGAGGCCAGCCGGACGCAGGTGGCGTCGATCTGCCACAGGTCGTTGGAGACCTCCCGCTCGAACCGCTTCAGGGCCTGGGGACGCCGGGGCGGCTGGGGGGCCACCAGGTGGTTGCGCCGGAGGGCCTGATGGATGGAGGAGACCGCCGGGGGGTCGATCCCCCGGCGGGCCAGCTCCGCCTGGATCCGCCTGGCCCCCCACCGGGGGTGGGCCCCCCGCATCCGGCAGATCTCCTCCTCGACCGCGGTGTCCCTCCGTCCGGGGGAGGTGTGGGGCCGACGGGACCGATCCTCGAGCCCCCCGAGCCCCTCCGCCAAGTACCGCCTGCGGTAGGCGTAGTAGGTCTCTCGGGAGATCCTGTGGCGCCGACACACCTCGGCCACCGGCGTCCCGGTGCGTCCTCCAGCAACACGTCCAGCCTCAGTTCCGCCATGGTTCTCACCCTCAGGGCCACAGCTCTCCCTCCCGGGCCGGCGAGGCGCTGGGAGTAGGGTGCGGCCTTCCTCGGGCGGTGTCAGGGATGTCCCCGGAACGTCAGGGATGTCCCCGGAACGTTCCGTCAGGCATCACTCCGGTCCGAACAGCGGCGAAGGAACCGGCCGTTTACACCGATTTAACCGGGGCGAAACCACCGGGCAACGCCGCGTCGGTAGCCTTCCGTCGACCCCGAGGGGAAGGAGAACGCGTGGCGACGTCCAAGGACGTGCTCGACCTGGCCAAGAAGGCACACGCGAGGATCGTGGACTTCCGGTTCTGCGACCTGCCCGGCCTGATGCAGCACTTCTCCGTTCCGGTCTCCGAGCTCACCGAGGAGGGATTCGACGATGGCTATGGGTTCGACGGGTCCTCGATCCGGGGATTCCAGGAGATTCAGGAGTCCGACATGCTGCTGGTCCCCGACCCCGACACGGCGTACATCGACCCGTTCACAGAGGTCCCGACGCTGGCGCTGCATTGCTTCGTCAAGGACCCGGTGACCGGTGAGATGTACACCCGCGACCCGCGGGGCATCGCCAGGAAGGCCGAGCTGTATCTGAAGCAGACCGGGATGGCCGACACGTCGTTCTGGGGGCCGGAGTGCGAGTTCTACATCTTCGACTCGATCCGCTTCGACCAGAATCAGCACGAGGGCTACTACCACATCGACGCCATCGAGGGCGTGTGGAACTCCGGCGCCGAGGAAGGGGGGCACAACCTCGGCTACAAGCCCCGGTACAAGGAGGGCTACTTCCCCCTCCCGCCGATGGACCACTACCAGGACCTCCGCAGCCAGATGACCCTGAACCTGGAGGAGGTGGGCATCCAGGTGGAGGTCCATCACCACGAGGTCGGCACCGCGGGGCAGGCGGAGATCGACATCCGCTACGACACGCTGCTGAAGACCGCGGACAACGTGCTCAAGTACAAGTACGTGGTCAAGAACACGGCCCGGCACGCCGGGAAGACCGTCACGTTCATGCCCAAGCCGATCTTCCAGGACAACGGGTCCGGCATGCACACCCATCAGTCGCTGTGGAGCGGCGGGGAGAACCTCTTCTGGGACGAGGTCGGGTACGCGCAGATCTCCGACATGTGCCGGTGGTACATCGGCGGCCTCCTGACCCACGCCCCGGCGCTGCTGGCGTTCTGCGC
>JBOGWD010000077.1:0-11032 GCA_050693275.1 Actinomycetota bacterium
GGACCACCTGCGGACGTTGCGGGGCGCCAGGGTGATGTTGTCCAGAACCCGGAGGTGAGGGAAGAGGTTGAACGACTGGAACACGATGCCGATCTCGCTCCGGATGCGCTCGATGTTTCGGATGTCGTCGATCAGCTCGATGCCATCGACGACGATCCGGCCCTTGTCATGGCGCTCCAGCCGGTTGATCGTGCGGATGAAGGTGGACTTCCCCGATCCGGACGGGCCCACGATGACGACCACCTCGCCTCGCCGGATGGTCGTTGTGATCCCTCGGAGCGCCTGGAACTTCCCGAACCACTTCTCCACGTCCTCGGCCACGATCATGGCCTGGCCGTTCGCCCGTTCGCTCATCGCTCCCCCACACCGACCCGGCGCTCGACCCGCTGGCTCCACCGGGACATGGAGAACGCTACCACCCAGAAGATCAGGGCCGCGGGGAGGAGCGCCTCGGCCTGGAGCCCGATGTACTCGATGGCGGCGGAGGCCCGGCGAGCGTTCCTGAGCAGGTCCGAGAAGAGGCCCAGCGCGGCCAGCAGCGACGTGTCCTTGAACAGGCTGATGAGGTGGCTGATCATCGCCGGGATCGTCGATCGCAGGGCCTGGGGGAGGATCACCAGCGCCATCATCCGGGTCGGGTGGAGGCCCAGGGCCCGGGCGGCTTCGTACTGGCCCTGAGGAACCCCCTGGAGTCCCCCCCGGACGATCTCCGCCACGTATGCCGCGCTGAAGATCGTGAACATGAACATCGCCCGGACGATGTTGGGCAGGTCCAGCGCGGGAGGGAGGAGCAGCGGCAGCACGTACTGGCCGAAAATCAGCCAGGCCACCAGCGGAACGCCCCGGACCACCTCGATGAACGCCACGGAGAAAGCCGAGACTGCCGGCAGCCGGCTGCGCCGTCCCAGGGCCAGGAGGAGCCCCAGCGGGAACGAGGCGAAGATCGCCACCACCGCCACGATGACGTTCAGGAGAAAGCCGCCCCACAGCTCGGGCTTCACCCCGCCGAACGCCCGGAGCAGGAGGATCACCGTCGGGAAGGCCAGTATCCAGCCCACCACGAGCGGGGCGCGCAGCCGACGCCCGAGACGGCGCCCCACGACCACGCCGCCGGCGAAGACGGCCGCCTCCACGCCGAGGAGCGACCACACCCTGGCGCTCTCCAGGAGGTACAGGAGGGCTCCCAGGAGGAGCACGGCCGGGAGGGCCGTGAGCGCCGCCCTGACTCGGGTCCATCGGACCCTGGGCAGCATCCCCCTGGAAACCCCCGCCAGGGCCGTGACGAGATAGAGACTCGCCCACACGCGCCACAGCTCGTCGACCGGGAACCGCCCCACCATGTACACGCGCAGGTTCGCCCTGAGGACCGACCAATCCGCGGTCACGAACACGAACCGGAGCAGCCGGAACGCGAGGTACAGGAGGATGGCCGCGGTGACAGCCGTCAGCAGCCCGTTGCCCCAGCTCGAGAAGAGGTTGCGGCGGAGCCATTCCCGAGGGGTGGCCGGCGGGGCGACCGGGGCGATCTCCACCGCGGGCTGATCGGCGGCCGTCGTCCCGGTCCCGGCGAGGTCCGTCATCGGAGCTCCCCCCTCGAGGTGATCAGGCGATTCAGCCCGTTCATGGCCACCGAGATGAGCAGGCTCAACGTCAGGTAGGTGACCATCACCAGGAGGAGCATCTGGGTGGCCCGGCCAGCCTGGTTGATGATGGTGCTGGACACCGAGACGATCTCCGGATAGCCGATGGCGATGGCCAGGCTGGAGTTCTTGGTCAGGTTGAGGTACTGGCTGTTCAGCGGGGGGATGGCGATCCGGAGGGCCTGTGGCAGGACCACCAGCCGGAGCTGCTGCCCGGGTGCCAGCCCCAGGGCCTCGGCCGCCTCTTTCTGGCCCCTGGGGACGGCCTGGATGCTTCCCCGGATGATCTCGGCGATGAACGCCGCCGTGTAGATCACCAACCCCACCAGGAGGGCCGTGTACTCCGGGCTCACCTGGAACCCCCCCTCGTAGCCGAACCGTTCCGCCTCGGGAACGTCGATCGAAAGGGGCGCCCCGGTGGCAACGAAGCCGGCCAGGACGACAACCGCGAAGACCCCCAGCGCGGCCACGAACCGCCGCGACGGCTCCCCGGTCCTCTCGTTGGCCCGGGTGCGCCATCGCCAGGTCATCGCCGCGGCGACCAGCCCCCCCAGCAGGAACAACACGAACGCTCCGGCGCCCGGCCCGAGCCGAACCCACGGGATCGCCGCCCCGCGGTTCGACAGGAACGCCACACCACCCACGGACAGACCGCCTCCGATGACCGGGAGGGCCAGGACCACGGCCACGTACCAGAAGATGATCTGGACCAGGACGGGGACGTTCCGGATCACCTCGACGTACGCCTGGGCGAGGCGGCGGACCAGCCAGTTCGACGACAGGCGGGCCACCCCGATCACCAGACCCAGCAGCGTGGCCAGGACGATCCCCACCGAGGCCACCGCGATCGTGTTCACCACCCCGACTCTGAACGCTTTGAAGAAGCTCTCGTTCGGGCTGTAGTCGATGCCTTCCTTGATCCCGAACCCGGCCCGGTTACCCAGGAAGTCGAACGACAGGTCGATGCCCTGCCGGCGGACCCCGAACTCGAGATTCAGGAAGGCCTCCCGGGCCACCACCACCAGGAGGATCACGAAGACGGCCTGGCCCGCCACGCGCAGGATCCGCACGTCCCGCCAGAACGGGGGTCGGGTGGGGGCGGCGGTAGCCACGTCAGCAGGATAGGAGGAGACGGGGCCCGGAGGAAGCCGGGCCCCGCCCCGTGAGCCTTCTTCTACCGCCTACCGGAACGGGATGGCGTACTGGATGCCGCCCTCCGTCCACAGAGCGTTGACGCCCCGCTCGATGTCGATGGGGGTCAGGTGGCGGTCGAAGATCTCCCCGTAGTTCCCCACCGCGGTCAGGGCCTGCTGCATGAAGGTCGGGTCGAGGCCGATCTCCGGGTCGAAGCTCACGCCGAGCTCCTCACCTTCGGCAACGGGCACGCCCAGGAGCGCCCCGATCCCGGGGCTGGACGGCCCCCCCGCCTCCTGCTCAACGTTGTCGCTGGTGACGCCGAGCTCCTCGGCCAGGATGAGCCCGTTCACCACGATGTTGATGGCGTCGTACCAGTCCGTGTCGCCGTCCACCACGGCGGGGGCAAGGGGCTCCTTCGACATCACGTCGTCGAAGATCACCAGCGGCCCCGTCTCGCCCTCGAACTGCGACTTGAGCCCACCCAGCTGCGACCGGTCGGACGTCCAGCCGTCGCACCGGCCCTGGTTGAAGGCCTGGAGGATCTGGTCGTTGTCCTCCAGGACCACCGGCTCGAAGTCGAGGTTCCGCTCTCCGAAGTAGTCGGCCAGGTTCAGCTCGGTGGTGGTTCCGGCGGTCACGCAGACCGCCGCCCCGTCCATGTCGTCGATGGAGGGGAAATCGCCCCGGCGGACCATCATGGCCTGCCCATCGTAGTAGTTGACGTGGGCGAAGTTGATGCCCTCGGCCCCGTCCCTGCTGGTGGTCCAGGTGGTGTTGCGCACCAGCACGTCGTACTCACCGGACCGCAGAGCACTGAACCGGGCGTCGGCATCGATGGGCACCAGCTCGAACTGCTCGCCCTCCTGCGGGTCCGGCGTGGCGAAGATCGCCGCGGCGAACGCCTTGCAGAAGTCGATGTCGAAGCCCTCGATCACGCCCTCTGCCGTCTCGAAGCCGAATCCGGGCACGGTGTTGTTGACGCCGCACCGGAGCGTGCCGCGATCCAGGACCGTCTGGAGCAGGCTCTCCTGCGGCTGGGCCTCCGCGGCTCCATCCCCCTCCGCCGCCGGCGGAGCCTCCTCCTCCCGGGTGCACCCCGCCGCCAGCAACGCCAGCGCGCAGACGAGCAGGACGGATCTGCGTGGAAGCGATCGCATCGCCCCTCCTTCGGTCGGGGGCCCGCGGGGCGCCGCGGACCCGGCTCTCTCCACCGGGGCGAGCATAGTCCGTTCGCCCAGAGGGGGACAAATTGGACGGCTAATGGCGGAAGTGGCGAACTCCGGTCAGGACCATGGCCATGCCGCGCTCGTCCGCCGCGGCCAGGACCTCTTCGTCCCGGACCGATCCTCCGGGCTGGATGACCGCCCGGACCCCGGCCTCGGCGGCCAGGTCGATCCCGTCGCGGAACGGGAAGAACGCGTCGGAGGCCATCACCGCTCCCCGGGCTCGCTCCCCGGCCTTCCGGCAGGCGATGTCGACCGAGTCGACCCGGCTCATCTGCCCGGCCCCGATCCCCACGGTCGCCGTGCTCGAGGCCAGCACGATGGCGTTGGACCGGACCCCGGCCGCAACGATCGAGGCGAACCGGAGGTCCTCCCACTCGGCCCGGTCGGGCTCCCGACGGCTGGCGACTTTGAAGCCCTCGATCGTCTCGTCCACCCGGTCGGCCTCCTGCACCAGCGCGCCGCCCTCGATCGGGCGGACCTCGAGGGCGGTCCCCGCGGGGAGGGGGGCTCGGAGCACTCGCAGGTTCCTCTTCGCCCCGAAGGCCTCCAGGGCCTCGGGCCCGAAGCCCGGCGCCACCACGACTTCTGTGAACACCTCGGCCATGGCCTCGGCCGCGGCCCGGTCCACCTCTCCGTTGAACGCCACCACGCCCCCGAAGGCCGACACCGAATCCGAGGCCAGGGCGGCCCGGTACGCATCCGACGCCGTGGGGGCCACGGCCGCGCCGCAGGGGTTGGCGTGCTTCACGATCACCGCGGCCGGCTGGTCCAGGGATGCTGCCAGCGCCCTGGCGGCCTCGGCATCGAGCCAGTTGTTGAACGACATCTCCTTGCCCTGCAGCACCTCGGCCCCACCGAGAGGGCCGGACGAGAGCACCTCCCGGTAGAGCGCCCCGGCCTGGTGGGGATTCTCGCCGTATCGCAGCCCCGCCACCCGCTCCAACCCGATCGTCAGGGAGCCCGGCCACGTCTCGCCGCCCGCCCGGCCCCGGAACCACCGGGCGATGGCGGCGTCGTACATGGCCACGTGGCCGAAGGCCTCGTCCGCGAGGGTCGCCCGGAGCTCGGCGGGGATCCCGCCGCCCCGGATCGCCGCCAGCACCTCCTCGTACCGAGCGGGACTGGTCACGACGGCCACCGAAGCGAAGTTCTTGGCCGCGGCCCGGAGCAGCGCGGGCCCCCCGATGTCGATCTGCTCTACGGCCTCCTCCGGCGTGGCCCCGGCGGCCACCGAGCGCTCGAACGGGTAGAGGTTCACCACGACCAGGTCGAACGGCTCGAAGCCCATCTCGGCGAGCTCCCGGAGGTGCTCGGGACTCTCCTTGTCGGCCAGGATGCCGGCGTGGATGGCCGGATGGAGTGTCTTCACCCGCCCACCGAGCATCTCGGCGGCCCCGGTCACTTCGGCCACCTCCCGCACCTCGACCCCGCCCTCCCGGAGCGCGGCCGCCGTCGACCCCGTGGACACAATTTCCACCCTCCCCTCGCCCAACCCACGGGCGAACGGGACCAGTGCGACCTTGTCCGACGCCGAGATCAACGCGCGGCGGACCTCCAGGCGGTCGATCATCCGGTGGACTCCTCCACTCGAGCCCGCTCGCCCTCCAGGCGCACGCGGCCCTCGAGCATGGCCCGCACCGTCGCCGGGTAGAGGCGATGCTCGGCCTCCTGGATGCGGGCACGGAGCGTCTCCTCGTCGTCCTCGTCCAAGATGGCCACCGGCTCCTGGGCCACGATCGGGCCGTGGTCGACCTCCTCGTCGACGAGATGCACGGTGCAGCCGGTGACCTTCACCCCCCCCGCCAGCGCCTCGCGAACGGCGTGTGCCCCCCGGAAGGCCGGGAGCAGGGAAGGGTGCACGTTCAGCATCCGGCCCCAGTGCGCCCGGACGACCGCGGGAGACAGGATCCGCATGTACCCGGCCAGACACACGATCCCGATCGACTCGGCTCGCAGGAGGTCGAGGAGCGCGCGGTCGTGGGCCTCGGGGGAGGCAAACGCCGTGGGATCGAGGTGAACGGCCCGAATCCCGGCCGACCTGGCCCGGTCGAGGGCCTTGGCCTCCCTCCTGTCCGAGACCACCAGCGCCACCGCCGGCCCCACCACCGGGTCGTCCAGGAGCGCCTGAAGGTTGGTGCCGGAGCCCGACGCGAGCACCGCCACGCGCGACGTCACGGCCCGGAGGATAGGCGAGAATGAGGAGTCGTGGCAGCCCCCGATCCCACCAGCACGCGCCAACGCTGCGCCGTGCATGCGGATCGGCCCTCGGTGGGCCGGTGCGACTCGTGCGGGAATCCGGCGTGCCTGTCCTGCGCGATCCCGGTCCGGGGGAAGCTCTTGTGTCAGACGTGTGCCTCGCGCGAGCTGGGCGCGCCCGAGCCACCGGCGAGCATCACCCGGCGCCCCCGACGGCCCGATGTCGCCGCCGCCGTCCTGCTGGGGGTGGCCCTCCTGGCGACCATCCCGCCGTGGCATCGATCGGGCCCCCTGACCGAGGTCCTCTCGGCCTGGCGGCCCGGCCCGCAGCCCTGGCCCCTGATCGCCTCGCTCGGGGCCCTGGTGGCCCTCGCCGCCGCCCTGGCCCCCGTGGCCACCCGGAGGATCTCCGCGCGAGCCGGGGCGGCCGCTTGCGCCCTGGTGGCCTCCCTGGCCGGGGTGGCGGCGGCCCTGGCCCTGGCGGCCTCCCCGGACTACACCTCCCCCACCCTCGCGCCGTTCGCCGTACTCGCCGCCGCGGGCTCGGCCGCGATCCTGGGGTTCGCCAGCTCCCGGCGGGCCCGTCCTTGACTCAGGGCATGGGCGGGCGGTTGAATACGCGGGGCGCCGCGTGGGCGGCGCGGGGAAGGCGAAAGGAGCTTATATGGCGCAGCCACAACGGCCGGGGGGGTTCGACATGGCCCGGATGTCAACCGGGGCCAAGATCGTTCTCGTGGTCGCGATCCTGCTGTTCATCGACCTGTTCTTCCCGTGGCAGGGGGTGGACTTCGGCGACTTCCTCGGGACCGATCTGGGGAGCGCAAACGTGTCGGGCTTCAACGGGCTGGGCATCCTGGTGGCGATCCTGTGCATCGCGGTCATCGTGTGGGAGGGCATGCTGGCGGCGGGCGTGAACATCAACATGGGAACCACCTCGCCGGCCCTGATCGGCGCGATCCTGGCCGGTGCGACCGCGCTGTTCACGATCATCGCCTTCCTGACGAAGCTGTCGGCGATCAAGTGGGGCGCGTTCGTCGGGCTGATCCTCGCCCTGGCCATGGCGTACGGAGCCTATGTGCGCTTCCAGGAGAGCAAGGCGGGGATGCCCCCGCCACCGCCGGCCGCCTAAAGCGAACCGGCCGAGACGTTCGGGCCCGGGCCTCGTCCCGGGCCCGACCTGTTCCCGAAGCCCGCGGCCAGCGCGCCGCCCACCCCTCCCCCGATCGCGCCCCACAGCAGCGCCCACCCGAGGGTGGGCAAGAGCGGAGGGCCTACGGTCACGCTCCCCTCCCCGAGGGCATCGGCCAGCGGCCCGACGAGCTGGTAGGCGATCGAGGCCAGGAACGAGAAGGCCGTCAGGAGCACGGCGAACGGGATCCCCGCAAGCGCCGCCACCGCCGCACCGCGAGTGACGCGTGCTCGAGGGGGGAGGCCACCGACCCGCCAGCCCCCGCCGACGGTGGCCGCCAGCGGGACCAGCACGAAGATGGCGTAGGCCGGCGAGAGGGCTCCCACCGGGAGCCCGCCGCAGGCCGAGCCGTGGCCGCCCAGCTGGGCCAGGGAGGCGACCGTGCACGTCGAGCTCCCCGCGTGCAGCTCGATGGGAGCCCCCATGGCCGCCGCCCCCGCGCCGACCCCGAGGTTCGGCAGGAAGAGGATCGTCACCACCAGCACGGCGGCCCCCCCCGTCCAGCCCCGGGCCCCCAGCGAGTCGAGGAACGCCCGGGTCGCGACCGGGTGGAGGGCCACCACGACAAGGATCCCAACAGTCCCCCCGGCCACGACCAGCCAGGCCATCCGCCACCCCCCCGCCAGGGCCGCCCGGAGCCATCCGCGTTCGTCGGGTCGGCTCGACGACAGCCCACCGGCCGCCCCGCACGCCACGGCCAGTGAGGCGGGCAACGCCGCCGACCACAGGAGCGACGGCCACGCCTCCGTCTGGCCCGGCTCGGCGAACCCCGCACCCAGCAGGATCGCGGGGTCGGACCCTCCGGCCAGGACCGCCGCCCCCACCGACAGCAGCGTGTACGGCACGGCCACCAGAAGCCCGGCCCGAGGGCCTCCCCCGGCCCGTCCTCCCCGGAACAGCAGCCACCCGGCGCCGGCGGTCGCCAGCAGGAGGGCCACCCGCAGCGTGAAACCGACCTCGAACGCCCCACCGAACAGGCCCTGGGTCCCGGTGGCCTCCGTCAGGCGGATCTCCACCGGGACGCGGTGAACGAAGGACGGCGCCATGGCGCCCGCCCGGAGGACCGCCCCCGCGGACGCGTCGAGGGGGCCCGCCGCGCGCAGGAGAGCCACGGTCTCCCCCAGCAGGAGCAGGGGGGCGAAGGCCAGCGCTCCCTGGAGCAGGGCGGCGCGCCGGCCGCCGGGGATCACCGCAGGACGGCCTGGATCAGCTCGGCGACCTCGGTGGGGTTCCGGCCCACCTGCACGCCGACGGCCTCGAACGCCTCGGCCTTGGCCTGGGCCGTTCCCCTGGAGCCTGTGATGATGGCGCCGGCGTGGCCCATGCGCTTCCCCGGCGGGGCGGTGAAGCCCGCCACGTAGGCCACCACGGGCTTCGTGACGCGCTCGGCGATGAACTCCGCAGCCCGTTCCTCGTCGGCACCGCCGATCTCCCCGATCAGCACCACGGCCTCCGTGTGAGGATCCTGCTGGAACCGGGCCAGGACGTCGACGAACCCCGTGCCGATGATGGGGTCCCCGCCGATCCCGATGCACGTCGACTGCCCGGTCCCTCGCCGGGTGAGCTCGTGCATGATCTGGTACGTGAGGGTTCCCGACCTCGACACGAGGCCTACGTTCCCCTCCATGGTGATCTCCCCCGGGATGATGCCGAGGTTGGCCTTTCCCGGCGAGATCAAGCCGGGGCAGTTCGGTCCGACCAACACGTGGCCCTTGCCCCGCAGGTAGTTGACGACCCGGGCCATGTCGAGCACGGGGATGCCCTCCGTGATGCACACGATCAGCGACACCCCGGCGTCGGCAGCCTCCAGGATCGCGTCGGCGGCAAACCGAGCCGGGACGAACGTGATTGACGCGTCGGCGCCCGTCTGATCCACCGCCTCGGCGACCGTGTCGAACACCGGGACGCCCTCGACGTCCTGGCCGGCCTTCCCCGGGGTGACGCCGGCGACGACCTGCGTCCCGTACGAGCGGTTGCGAAGAGCGTGGAACCCTCCCTCCTTCCCGGTGATCCCCTGCACCACGACTCGGGTCGTCCCGTCCAGCAGCACGGCCATCAGGAGGCCGCCTCCACGGCCCTGCGGGCCGCCTCGAGCATCGTGGCCGCCGGCACGATCCGGGCGTGTCCGGCGTCGGCCAGGATCCTTCGCCCCTCTTCTGCGTTGGTACCGTCCAGCCGGACGACGATGGGAACGCCGGCCTCGACGCGCTCCAGCGCTTCCAGGATCCCCGTGGCCACCAGGTCGCACCTGGTGATCCCCCCGAAGATGTTCACCAGCACGGACCGCACGGCCGGATCGGACAGGATCACCTCGAGCGAGGTGGCCATGAGGTCGGCTCCGGCGCCGCCGCCGACGTCGAGGAAGTTCGCAGCCGCCCCGCCTGCCTGCTGGACGAGGTCGAGCGTGGACATCACCAGCCCCGCGCCGTTCCCGATGATTCCCACCTGGCCGTCGAGCTTCACGTACTGGAGGCCCTGCTCCCTGGCCCGGGCCTCGGTGGGATCCAGGTGGAACGCAGCGGCGAGCTCGGCCAGGTCGGGATGGCGATCCAGGGCGTTGTCGTCGATCGTGACCTTGGCGTCGAGCGCGACCACGCGTCCGTCCTTCAGGACGGCCAGGGGATTCACCTCGACCAGGGTGGCATCGTTCGCCACGAGCATCTCGTAGAGGCTCCCTAGGAGCGCTGCGGATCCCTCTCGGGCCTCCTCCGGGAACCGGCCCACCAGGCGCCGGGTCTGGTAGGGCCGGAGTCCCAGGAGGGGGTCGATCGCGGCTCGCCGGATGGCCTCGGGATGGGTCGCGGCGATCTCCTCGATGTCCACGCCGCCCTCGCTCGAGGTCATGGCCACGTACCGCTGCTCGGTCCGATCGAGACTGATCGCCATGTAGAGCTCACGGTCGATGTCGACGAGCCGCTCCAGCAGGACGCGCTTCGCCGGCGTTCCCTTGAAGCCGTCCTCGAGCATCCTCCTGGCCGCTCGCTCGGCCTCGTCCGGCGTCCGGGCCAGGACGATGCCGCCGCCCTTCCCCCGCCCGCCCACCTGGACCTGCACCTTCACCGCCACCGGGCCGAGGCGGCCGGCGGCCTCGCGGGCCTCGGCGGAGCTCTCGGCGATCTCCCGAGGGATCAGCTTGATCCCGTGGCGCTCGAGGAGCTCCTTCCCCTGGTGCTCGAACAGGTCCATGGGCTAGGACGCCACCTTGGTTCCGGGGAAACGCTGGCGGAGCCAGTCGATGATCTCCGAGGTCGCGGTTCCCGGGGTGAAGATGCGCTCGATCCCCTGCTCCCCCAGCGGCCCGATGTCCTCCTTCGGAATGATCCCGCCGCCGAAGACCACGACCTCGACCGCTCCCCGCTCGCGGAGGAGCTGGACCACCCTGGGGAAGAGCGTCATGTGGGCACCCGAGTGGATCGAGAGTCCCACGGCATCCGCATCCTCCTGGATCGCCGTCTCCGCGATCTGCTCGGGCGTCTGGTGGAGGCCCGTATAGATGACCTCGTAGCCGGCATCCCGAAGGGCCCGGGCCACGACCTTGGCGCCCCGGTCGTGGCCATCCAGGCCGGGCTTGGCGATGACGATGCGACGCTTCTTCGCCACGTCGGCCGGAGTCTATCGCGGGAACGTCCGGTACAGCGGAACAC
>JBOGWD010000078.1:0-3908 GCA_050693275.1 Actinomycetota bacterium
CTCAAGGCCCTCACCGCGGTGGCGGTGGCCGAGCGGCTGTCCCCCGACGTGATCCACGCGGCCGGCCTGGAGATCGGGCTGTTCCTCCTCCTGCTGTCGATCGGACGGGTCGCCGACCTCCTGGCCAGGCTGTTCACCAGGCCGGTGGTCCGGGCCCTCCAGCTCGGCGTGGGGATCCTCCTGGCGATCGCGGCCGTCCGACTGGTCCTCGATCCACCGGCGGTGTTCCTGGGGACGCCCCCGCCGCCGTGGCCGGTCCTCCTGGCGGCAGGGAGCTTCGTGGCCGTGGGGTGGGCGGCCCGCCACCGCCGGTACCCAGCTGCGCTGGCGATCCTCGGCGCCGGCGTGGTCGCCGCCCTCCTCGCGGCCGGGACGGAGCTGTCCGGCCCGTCGTTCGCCCTGCCGGATGTCGGGCTTCCGCCCGCCGGGGCCTTCGCCACCGCCTTCTTCCTCCTGGTCATCCCCCAGCTCCCGCTGACGTTCGGCAACGCCGTGGTCGCGGTCACGGATCTGGCCCATCGCTACTTCGGGCCCGATGCCCGGCTCGTCACGCCGACCGCGGTCTGCGTGTCGTGCGGGCTCGGCAACGTGCTGTCCGGAGTGATCGGGGGCATGCCGATGTGCCACGGCGCCGGCGGCCTGACCGCGCACGTCCGCCTGGGGGCTCGCCGGGCCGGCATGAACCTCCTCCTCGGCGGGACGTTCCTCCTCCTGGGGCTGTTTTTCGCTCCCCGGGTGCCGGTCATCCTGGGGCTGCTCCCCGTGTGGGCCCTGGCCGCTTTCCTGGCCTACGCGGGACTCCGGCACGCCCTCCTGGTGGCGGACCTCCGGGGCGGGGCTCTGGCCCTGGCCGTGGTGACGGGACTGGCCGGCGCGGCCCTGGGGAACCTGGCCGTGACCGCGGGGGCGGCGCTGCTCGTCGAGCACGGGCGGCGGCTGTTCCATCAGGCCAGCGGGAACGGGCCGGACCGGCCCGGGTCGTACTCGGCCAGCTCGAACAGGTCCTCGTAGGCCACCACCACGTCGCCGGCCACCCACAGCGGGCGGGACCACCCGGAGTCCAGGGCCGTGTACTGCAACCTGGTGGCCCGGAACCGACCCACCGGCGTCTCCACCTCCTCATCGCCTCCCAGCTCGTACCGCTGGCGCACCCGGACCGGCTCGCACGTGACCGGCCGCAGGTACAGCACGTCGATCTCCGCGGTCCGGCCAAGCCGGCTCGCGGTCACCGCGTTGAAGCACGGCGAGAGGTAGTCGAGCTCGACCTCCGGGCCGAAGGGGACCTCCACCGGTTCGCCGTCCCGCCGGGCCGTCAGCCGTTCGCCCTCGAAGACGAGGAGCAGGGCGTGCGAGCCGGTCTCGATCCGCAGTCGCACCGGCCGCCACGCCGCGTCCACCACGAGGTCGACCACCTCCCGGTGCGGCTCCGGCACGGCGGTCTCGATCTCCGAGAAGTACCGCCATCCGCCCGGTCCCCGGGCGCATCGGAACGACTCCGTGCCCAAGGTCCGGCCCGCGCCGTCGAGCACGTCGTAGCGACCGGCCGGCATCAGTCGGCCGCCTCGAGCCGGAGCGCGTGCCGGGTGAGCAGCAGGACCAGCCCGAGCAGGGCCACGGCCGAGCCCGTCAGGAACACCCCGCCGTAGCCGAAGCCGTCCGCCACGAACCCGAGCGCGGCAGGCCCGATGCCGAAGCCGACGTCGACCATCGCCGTGAACGTGGCGATGGCCGCGCCCCGCTCCCCCGCCGGCACCCCCCGGAGCGCCAGGGCCATGAGCGCGGGGAAGGCCAGCGCCTGACCGACCGCGTAGACGGCGGTGCCCACGAACAGCCCCACGGTCGTCCCCCACAACCCCATCACGGCCAGGCCGGCTGCCGAGATCACCAGCGAGGCCCGGGCTGCCCGGACCGCCCCCAGCGAGTCCGGCAGCCTCGCCCCGAAGAACCGGATGGCCAGCACGATCCCGGAGAAGAGGACGAAGACCCCGCGCGAGCCCGACAACCCCAGCTCGCGCGAATAGAGGGGAACGAACGCGAAGAACCCGGCCGCCCCCCAGATGCTCATCAGGATGCCGGTGCCGGGCAGAAGCGCCCCTCGATGGATCAGCCGCGGCCGGGCCCCTCCCTCTCCGGGGACGGCCGGCACCCGGATGCGCAGGGCCAGGATCCCGGCCAGGAGCCCGAACGCCGCCGAGGCCAGCCACACCAGGGAGAACCTGCCGTGCGCCAGCACGATCTCACCGACCACCGGCCCCACGGCGATCCCCGTCCACAGGGCCAGGGAGAAGAAGCTGATGGCCTCGCCGCGTCGTTCGTCGGGGGCCATGTCCGCGATGGCACTGGCCGCGGCGGTGAAGAAGAAGGCCTCGCCGACCCCGGTGAGGAGCCGCATGGCCACCAGCGTCGGGACCGACCGCGAGACGACGTACCCCGCAACGGAGAGCGTGAAGATCGCCACGCCGATCAGCATGGGGAGGCGCCGGCCCCGCCGGTCGGCCAGCCGGCCCGCCCACGGTCGCACCAGGAGCGCGGTCACGCTGAACGCCCCGATCACCACCCCGACGGCGACGTCACTCCCGCCGAGCGGACCCCGCACGTAGAGAGGCAGGACGGGCAGGACGATGCTCTGGGCCACGAAGTACGCCAGCGTGGCCAGGGCGATCAGGACGAAGACCGGCGTGACCAGCGGCGGTCGCCTCTCCACCGGGGCTCCCGACACGAGCGCCGAGTCTAGCGCGGGGCCGGGAGCGGCCGTCTCAGGTGAGAGGGAAGGGCCACTGCCACCACCACGGGACCGGCGACAGCTCCACACGCTCGACCCACTTCACCCACCAGAACCCCCGCCGGCCGGGCGCCACGATGCGGGCCGGGTATCCGTGCCCGGGATCGAGGGGCTTGCCTGCCACCCTGGTGGCCAGGAGCATCCTCGACAGATCCCGGACCGGGAATCGGCGCGGGTATCCGGTGACCGACACGACGTGCACGCTTCGGGCCTCCCCGGGATCGGGGATCAGGCGCGACAGCCACAGGCCCTCCCACTCCTGCGTCGCGAACCAGCCGCCGGTGCAGTCGAGGGTGGCCGAGAGGCGATCGTCGAACCGGGCCAGCTCCTCGTAGGGCCACTCGCGCCGGCCCCGGCCCGTCGCCACCTCGAGCCGCCACGCGTCGGGATCGACGGCCGGCACGGAGTCGTCGAGCCACTGCGTCACCGGCATCTCCTCGGGGCGTCCGGAGCCTCGCTCGTAGGAGCCGGTGAACCGGCGCGCGGCGCCGGGCAACGACCCCAGGCGGACCAGGCCCTCGGTCGCCGCGTACGCCAGACCGGCCCCGCCGAGGACGGCCCCTGCCCGCAGGACGCTGCGCCGCGACACGTCGGTGCGGCGCGGCCGGACCCGGCGGACCAGGACGTGCCAGATCGCCAGCGGGATCGACAGGAGGGCCGCTCCCACGTGAACCTGCATCGCGGTGACGGGTCCGAGATCGACCAGGACGCCGGAGGCGTGGAGGACGCCGAAAGCCACCGCGGTGACCACCAGCACGGTGAGAGCGATCGAGGCCCACCAGCCGGAGCGGCGCCGACGGAGCCCCCGACGGGCAATCACGGACTTCCACGGCGCCAGGAGCACCAGGCTCACGCCAAGGACGCCGTGGGCCACCACGGCAGCCCGGGCCCACCCCGACCCGATCGCGTAGGCCAGCGCTCCGGTCAGCAGGGCGCCTCCCAGGAGCACGAGCAGCGCCAGGTTCGTCCGCCGCCCGGCCATCGGTCCCGAGCCTACCTCGCGACGCTCGGGGCCGGATCAGGGGCGGCGTATGCTGGCCGGGATGAGCGACCGGGACGCGTCCGACCCCGGGGCCGTGTGGGATCTCATCCGCCGGGCCGACGAGTTCGTGAAGTACTCACCGAA
>JBOGWD010000079.1:0-2592 GCA_050693275.1 Actinomycetota bacterium
CGCGTACGAGTACTACCGGCACACGGACGACGCCCGCGGCTAGCTGAAGTACCCGTCCGAGAAGAACAGGAAGTACACCACCGCGTAGATGGCCCCGCCGATCAACAGGTAGATCAGCAGGTACTTCGTCGCCGGTCAGCTTAGGTACGGCAGAGCACCGGGGCAAGCGAGCCGCGTATAGCATGGGCCCTCGATGGCTCCCGCCTCCGTCACGGTCCGGCGCCGGATCATGTGGTTCGACACGGACGCTTCGACGAAGTACCACAACACCGCGCCCCTCCGGCTGATGGAGGAGGCGGAGTCGGTGCTCCTCGACCGCATCGGGATCGTCAGGGACGTGTACGGATGGCTCCCCCGGGCCCACGTGACCATGGACTACCGCCGTCCGGTGCGGTTCTGGGACGAGGTCGACGTGGCTCTGGAGGTGACCGAGGTCGGCGGAACTTCCATCACGTACGGGTTCGAGATCCGCAGCGACGGGGATCTCTGCGCCGAGGGGACGGTCGTGGCGGTCCTCATCGCCGAGGACGGCGCGCCCCGGCCGTGGCCCGAGGAATGGCGCCGGCTCCTGCTCGAGGCCGGCCCGCTCCAGGGCTGAGTCCCGCCCGGAGGTAGGATTCGGAGCGATGGGCGACGGCTCGACCCGGCGCATGGGGCAGGTCTCCGACGAGGAGGGCCAGCTCTCCTACGGCTCGTACCTCCGGGTCCCGGAGCTGCTGTCCCTCCAGTCGCCGCTGTCCAAGCCCGCCGCGCACGACGAGCTCCTGTTCATCATCGTGCACCAGGCCTTCGAGCTGTGGTTCCGGGAGATGGTGTTCGACCTCGAGGCCGTCCGGGACCTGATGTTCGCCGGCGACACCCATCGAGCCCGCCATCTCCTGACCCGGGTCCACGCCGTCGAGCGCCTGCTGATCGAGCAGCTCGAGGTGATCGAGACGATGTCGCCCCAGGACTTCCTGGAGTTCCGCTCCAACCTGTCGCCGGCCAGCGGGTTCCAGTCGGCGCAGTTCCGGGAGATCGAGTTCCTGGGTGGGCTGAAGGAGCGAGGGTTCCTGAGCAGTGCGGACCTGGCGGAGGAGCGAGAGAGCCTGGAGCGCCGGCTCGAGGAACCCACGCTGTGGGACGCCTTCTGCGCGCTGCTCGAGGCGAACGGCCTGCCGATGCCGGACGACGACGACGAGACCCGCCGGAACAGCCTGCTGAAGGTGGCCAGGGACCGGGACGCGTTCGCCGAGCTCTGGTACCTGTCCGAGGACCTGCTGGTACACGACGAGCTGTTCTCGCTGTGGCGCCAGCGACACATCCTCATGGTCGAGCGGCAGATCGGCACGAAGCGGGGGACGGGGGGTTCCAGCGGGGCGCCGTACCTCCGGACCACGCTCGACAAGCGATTCTTCCCCGAGTTGTGGGAGCTCCGGAGCTACCTGTGACGGAACTCGCGGCCTACCGCGACGAGTTCCCGGTGGTCCGGCGGAAGTCCTATCTGATCAGTGCGTCCTTGGGTCCCGTGTCCGGGCGCTCCAAGCGGTACCTCCAGGATTACGTGGAGGCCTGGGAGACGATGGGGGCGCCCGAGCCCGTGTGGTTCGAGCGGATCTTCCCGAGGATCCGCGAGGTCAAGCGGATCTACGGGGGGATGATCGGGGCGGAGCCGGGGGAGCTGGCCATCACCACGAACGTCACGATGGCCCTGGCCTCGGTCCTGTCCTGCCTGGACCTCTCGGGGGAGCGGAACCGCATCGTGCTCACCGAGCTCGACTTCCCGACCGACGGTCACGTGTCGCTGGCCCACCGGAGCCGGGGGGCCGAGGTGGTGTTCCTCCCCAGCGCAGACGGCCTCACGGTCCCCGTCGAGTCGTTCGCCGAGGCCATCGATGAGCGGACCGCGCTCGTCATCATCAACCGGGTCCTGTACCGGTCAAGCGCGCTGCTCGACGTGAAGGAGATCTGCCGACTCGCCCGCGAAGCGGGGGCGTGGACGGTGATCGACGATTTCCACGGGGCCGGCACCGTGCCCATCGACGTCCACGAGATCGGCTGCGACTTCCACACCACCGGCGTCCTCAAGTGGCTGTGCGGCGGGCCCGGGCTCACGTTCCTGTACGCCCGGAAGGACCTGCTCCCGACCCTGGAGCCCGCCATCGCGGGGTGGTTCGGTCAGAGGGAGCCGTTCGCGTTCAAGACCCAGGAGCTCGACCTGCACCCGAGCGCGCGTCGGTTCGAGACCGGGACCCATCCTGCTCCGAGCGCCTTCATCGCCCAGGGTGGACTGGAGATCATCACCGAGGTCGGCCCCGAGCGGATCCGCGAGCGCCATGGCGAGCTCACGGACTACGTCATGGAGCGGGCCGACGGGGCCGGGCTGGATGTCCGGACCCCCCGCGACCGGTCCGCTCGAGGCGGCGTGGTCAACGTCGGCGTGGGGGAGCAGGCCGGGAAGATCGCCGAGGCGCTCTACGAGCGCGACGTGTGCGTGGACCACCGTGGCGACGGCATCCGGGTGTCGCCCCACTTCTTCACTGTCGAGGCGGACATCGACCGCCTCTTCGACACCTTGGCCACCCTGCTCTGAGGGGGGGTCGAGGGCCCGTG
>JBOGWD010000080.1:0-9185 GCA_050693275.1 Actinomycetota bacterium
CCCCGCCCGGACGTTCTACCGGTATGGGGTTGCCGCCGTTCCAGCGGTTCCTCGAGGAGCACGGCGGGCCGGTGTACCGGTTCCTGGTGGCCTCGGTGGGGCCTCAGGAAGCGGAGGACTGTTTCCAGGAGACGTTCATGGCCGCGCTTCGGGCCTACCCGCGGCTGCGGGACTCGTCGAACCTCCGCTCCTGGGTGATGACGATCGCCCACCGGAAGGCGCTGGACGCGCACCGTTCTCGGCGGCGCCGTCCCGAGCCGGTCGAGTCGGTTCCGGAGCGGGCGGGTCATCCCGAGGATGACGGGGACCCCGGCGTGTGGCGACGGGTCCGGAACCTGCCGCCGAAGCAGCGGGAAGCCGTGGTTCTGCGTTTCGTCGGCGACCTCCCGTATCACGACGTGGCCCGGACCATGGGGACAACCGACAGCGCCGCCAGGCAGAACGTGAGGCTGGCGCTGCGGCGGCTGCGAGAGGAGAAGGCATGACGGAGATCGAGCGGGGGCTGCGAGCGGCCGGAGGCTCGGCGGAGGGCGTCGAGGCGGCGGTGGTCGGCTTCCTGCGCAGGGCCGAGCGGGAGGGCCCGGTGGGGGTGGCGTACGGGGAGACGGACTCGCCGCTGGGCCGGCTGGTGGTGGCGGTGACGCCCCGTGGCCTGGTCCGGCTGGCGTATCCGGACGAGCGGGAGGGCGAGGTCCTGGAGGAGCTCGCGGCCGGGATCTCCCCGCGGATCCTCCGCCTGCCGGGGAAGACGGACGAGATCCGCCGCGAGCTCGAGGAGTACTTCGAGGGACGGCGGCGGCGGTTCGAGTTCCCGGTGGACTGGACCCTGACCCGGGGATTCACGCGCAAGGTGCTCCGGGCCACCGCCCGGATCCCGTTCGGCTCGCTCCGCACCTACCGGGAGGTGGCCTCCCGGGCCGGCAGCGAGCGCGCCTATCGGGCGGCGGGCAACGCGCTGGGGTCGAACCCGATCCCCATCGTGGTGCCGTGCCACCGGGTGGTGCACACGGGCGGGGGGCTCGGAGGGTACACGGGCGGACTGGAGCGCAAGGAGTTCCTGCTCGACCTGGAGGGGGCCCTCGGGTGAGGGCCCCCCTGGGGTCGGGCGATCAGAACCATCACGTCGCCCGGATCGTCACCAGTATGGCGCCGTGGTCGTCGACTCGGCGAAGCGGCTATCCTCTGCCCGCGTTGACCGGAACGATCCCACCTCACGGCGGCGAGCTGGTCGACCTCGTGCTCACCGGCGCGGCGGCCGAGCGAGCGGCCGACGACGCCGGGCAGTATCCCAAGGTGGCCCTCGGCCCTCGTGAGGTCGCCGACTACGAGATGCTGGCCACCGGCGCCCTCTCGCCGCTGGCCGGGTTCATGGTCGAGAAGGATTACCGATCCGTTCTCGAGGAGATGCGCCTGGGGTCGGGGCTCGTCTGGAGCATCCCGATCACGCTGTCGGTGGACGACGAGGGCCTGAAGCGGATCGGCCGGGCCGAGGCGATCACCCTCACGCTGGACGACGCCCCGGCGGCCGTCCTCGAGGTCGAGCAGGTCTACCGGCGGGACCGGGAGGTCGAGGCGCGGGCGGTCTTCCAGACGACGGACCGGTCCCATCCCGGTGTGGCCGCCCTGGACCGGGCCGGGGATTGGCTGATCGGCGGCCGGGTCCGGGCCGTACGTCTCCCAGAGCACGATGCCTTCACCGAACATCGGCGAAGACCCGCCGAGACCAGAGCGGCGTTCGCCGACCGCGGCTGGCGGCGGGTGGTGGGCTTCCAGACCCGGAACCCGGTCCACCGAGCCCATGAGTACATCCAGAAGTGCGCGCTCGAGATCGTCGACGGGCTCCTCCTCCATCCGCTGGTGGGGGAGACGAAGAAGGACGATGTCCCTGCCGACGTCCGGATGCGCTGCTACCAGGTGCTGCTGGACGGCTACTACCCGAAGGACCGGGTCCTGCTGTCGGTCTTCCCCGCGGCCATGCGCTACGCGGGCCCCAAGGAGGCAATCTTCCACGCTGTTGTCCGGAAGAACTACGGATGCACGCATTTCATCGTGGGACGGGACCACGCCGGCGTCGGTGACTTCTACGGCACGTTCGATGCGCAGAAGATGTTCGACCGGTTCGACCCCGACGAGCTGGGGATCGTGCCCCTGAAGTTCGAGCACGCGTTCTGGTGCCACCGGTGCGAGGGGATGGCCACGGCCAAGATCTGTCCCCACGGGGACGACGACCGCCTGATCCTCTCCGGCACCAAGGTGCGGGAGATGCTCCGGAACGGCGAGCGCCCCCCACCCGAGTTCAGCCGCCCCGAGGTGGCAGACATCCTGATCGAGGCGATGGCCGCCCCGGGCCGGTAGAAGCTCCGGCGCCCCCCAGGCCGATAATCCCCGGGATGCGCGCCGGCAGCTTCTCTGAGTGGATCGATCGCATCGCGGCGATCGGGGTGCTCCCCTCGGACACGGACCAGGAGCGGCTCCGCAAGGCCACGCTCACGCTGGCGTCGGTCCTCATCACCCCGCTGGCGCTCGTGTGGGTGGTGACCTACTGGGCGCTCGGCGAGCCCCAGGGCGCGGCCGCGCCCCTCATCTATCAGGTCGTCTCCCTGACCAACCTCATCGTGTTCGCCCGCACCAAGCGCTACCGGTTCTTCCGGTTCAGCCAGATCTTCCTCATGCTGCTCTTGCCGTTCGCCTTCCAGCTCGCCCTAGGCGGGTTCGTGCCCTCGAGCGGGGTGATCATGTGGGCGGTCTGGGCGCCCTTCGGCGCCCTGATGTTCCAGGGGCGGCGGGCGGCCGGTCGCTGGCTGGCGGCGTTCCTGCTGCTGGCGGTCGTGGCGGCGCTGCTCGAGCCGGTGCTGATTCCCGTATCCATCCCGGTTGGCGTGATCGTGGCCTTCTTCGTCCTCAACATCGGGGGGATGGCAGCCACCACCTACGCCCTCCTCCAGTACTTCGTGCGGGAGCGCGAGCGGGCCCAAGAGGAGTCCGAGCGGCTGCTGCTGAACGTGCTCCCCGAGCCCATCGCCCGACGGCTGAAGTCCACCACCGGCGTGATCGCCGACGGGTTCGAGGAGGCCACGGTCCTGTTCGCCGACATCGTGGACTTCACGCCCATGTCCGAACGGATCGCCCCCGCGGAGGTCGTGGTCCTCCTCGACGAAGTCTTCTCGGCGTTCGACGAGCTGGCCGCCGGGCGCGGGCTCGAGAAGATCAAGACGATCGGCGACGCCTACATGGTGGCCGGCGGCGTTCCGGTGCCTCGCCGGGACCACGCCGACGCGGTGGCGGACATGGCCCTGGAGATGCGGGATGTCTGTGTCCGCCTGGGGCGGTCACGGGGCACACCCCTGGCGGTGCGGATCGGGATGGACACGGGTCCCGTGGTGGCGGGTGTGATCGGCCGGTCGAAGTTCATCTACGACCTGTGGGGCGATGCCGTGAACACGGCCAGCCGTATGGAGTCGCACGGCGTCCCCGGGGAGATCCAGGTGACAGCTCGCATCTACGAGCGGTTGCGGGAGCGGTACGAGTTCCGCTGGCGCGGGATGCTCGAGGTCAAGGGCAAGGGGGCGATGGAGGCGTATCTATTGGAGGGCCCGAAGCTCGGATCTAGTCCCTGACGGACGACGGGCCGGGGCCGAGCTTCAATTGGTAGTGGGTCTCGCCCATGCAGCGGTTCATGACGACCTTGAGGCCGCCCTCGGTGGCGATCCGCTCGGCCTCCTCGGAGGAGATCCCTTCCTGGAGCCACAGCACCTTGGCCCCGACCTTGGCCGCGTCCCGGGCGACGTCGGGCGTCTCCTCCGAGGGACGGAACACGTCGACCACATCCACGGGCTCCGGGACGTCCTCGAGGCGCTCGTACACCTTCTCCCCGAGGATCTCACCGCCCTTCGGGTTCACCGGGATGATCCGGAACCCCTCGCGCTGGAGGTACCGGGGGATCGTGTGCGAGGCCTTGCTCTCGTCTCCGGACGCCCCGACCACGGCGATCGTCTTCGTCTCCTCGTAGATCGCTCGGAGCTCGTCCATGTCCTCGATGGCCATCGTGGATCCTCCTATCCCAGGTATCCCTCCAGCAAACCCGCGAGCTGCTTCCGGTGTTCCGCGGTCTCGAAGTCGTGGAGCAGGTTGCCGTCCAGGACGTGCTCGTCGACCGCCCCTCCCCGCCGACAGTACACGGCCGGTCGGATCTCGTTCCGGTCGTCGGTCTCCACGGTGATCGCCACGGCGTCCGGGCCCGAGACGTCCACGAAGTGGGCCAGGGGCTGGATGCCGTCGTCCACGATGCCGCGGTCCGGATCGAACGTGAGCACTCGGGAGAGGTAGGCCTGCTGGTGCCACAGCTCCGGCCCTCGGGTCATCTCGGCCAGCAGCAGCGGCACCACCGCGTCGGCTGCCATCATCCGGACCTCCGGCCGCTTCCCGAACCGGGACCGGGCCAGGTGTTCGGCCAGGACCCGGGCGTTGTACCGGAACCCGTGGACCGCGGCGGAACCGCTCGGCCGCCCGTACTTCTTCAGCCCGATCGATCCCTGGGTGATGGACCCGGCGAAGAAGACCCCGGGGACCGTGGCGCTCTCCCAGTAGGGGGTCTGCGCCGGGAGGCGGCCCTGGTAGAAGGTGGCCACGCCGAGGTCCGGCAGGTCCACCAGCGGCGTGCCGAAGCCGGTGGCGGCGATGACCCGGTCGACGTGGAACACGAAGTCACCGGGAACCGTGGTTCCCTTGCAGAACACCCGGTACCCGTCCGCCAACCGCTCGACGCGCTGGATCGCCGCGTCGATCACGGCCGTCCCGCCGCCGAGCGTGTGGTCCTCGTACGGCTGCATGTAGCGGGCCCGGGCGGCGGCCACAGAGGCTACCACGATCGACAGCTTGGCCGGGCGGGGCGACCCCAGCACGATCTGCCGGGCCCACGGCAGCAGCCCGTCGGCGATCTCGAACCCCGAGTTGCGCTTGCCGATCACGAACACCCGTCGGTCGGCGTAGGCCTCCGGACTCTCGGTCTCGACGTAGTGGGGGACCTGGTCGAGGCCTGCGATGTCCGGCTTCCAGGGCTCGGTCATGCCCACCGCCACCACGAGTGCTCGGCACCGGTACTCCCCGTCCGAGGTCACCACAACGAAGCCGTCCTCTCCCCGCTTCGTGGTCTCCCACCGGCAGCCCGTCCGCACCTGTACCCCACTTCGCTCGACGAACGCCTCGATCCCTCGCTGCATCTCGGCCCGGGAGGGGAAGTACGAGGTGCCGTCCATGAACTCCGGAACGAGGCCGCGGTGCTCGGGCTCGTCGCTGAGCAGGCTGTTCCAGTCGTACCACTCGTACTCACGGCTCTTCCGCTCGAACGGCGCGTACGGCTTCGACCAGCTGATCAGTCGCTGGAAGAAGGGGAACCGGCGGAACATCCCGGCCGGGCGCTCGTCTTCGGACAGGAGGGCGTGCCGGACGCCGAGCCGTGAGAGCGAGTAAGCGACCTGGAGCCCGCCCGGGCCGCTGCCGAAGACGACGACCGGATACTCGCCCGGCGGGAACGGGCGGTCGGCTAGCTCTGCCACTGGATCGTGGCGCGCAGCCGGCGGGCCTCCGCCTGGAGCATCCGGAACAGCACCTTGGGCTGGGACGTCAGGAAGGGCTCGACCTCCGAACCGGGCAGCACCAGGCACCGCATCGGTCGGATGGCCACGACGTCGGCGGTGGGCGGCTCGCCGAGGAGCGCCGAGACCTCGCCGAAGAAGTCTCCCCGGCCCAGGCTCGCCAGGTCGCGCCCGTCCACCCGGACCGCGGCCTCCCCCTCGAGGATCACGTAGAAGTTCGAGCCGGCGAAGCCCTGCCGGAGGATCCGCTGGTCCTCCTGGAACATCTCCTCCTCGAACGTGTGCGCCACCGACTCGAGCTGGGGACGCCCGAGGTCGGCGAACAGGGCCAGCCCGGCCAGGATGTCCACCACGTCGCCCGCCACGGCACCGAACGCTACCCCACACCCGAGCCTGTGTCGATGCGGAGCCGGAGTTACCTACCGGGGAGTAAACTTCCGCTCCGTGGGGCGGCATCCCCTCTTCACCGACCAGCACGAGGAGCTCCGGGCCTCGGTCCGGGCCTTCGTCGAGTCCGAGCTCCGGCCCCACGCCGCCGACTGGGAGCGGGACGGCGACTTCCCCGACTGGGTGTTCAAGCGGATGGGCGATCTCGGGCTGCTGGGCCTCCGGTTCCCTCCGGAGTACGGGGGCCAGGGAGGGGACTGGGGCCACGCCATCGTCCTGGCCGAGGAGATGGCCGGGGTCGGGTCCGCCGGCGTAGGAATGGCCGTAGGTGTGCAGGCGGAGATGGCCACGCCGCCGATCGAGCGGTTCGGCACCCCGGACCAGAAGGAGCGATACCTGGGGCCGGCCATCCGCGGGGAGAAGATCGCTTGCCTGGGGATCTCCGAGCCGGACGCGGGCTCGGACGTGGCCGCCATCCGGACGGCCGCCCGGCGGGACGGTGACGACTGGGTGATCAACGGGCGGAAGATGTTCATCACGAACGGCCGCCGGGCCGACTTCTGCGTGCTGGTGGCCCGGACCGACAAGCCGGCCGGCTATGAGGGGTTCTCGCTCTTCCTGGTCGATACCGACCTGCCGGGCTTCCAGGTCTCCCGCACCCTCGACAAGCTCGGGATGCACTCGTCGGACACCGCGGAGCTGACGCTCGACGACGTCCGGGTGCCCGCCGAGGCCCTCCTGGGAGAGGAGGGCAGGGGCTTCTTCCAGATCATGTGGGAGCTCCAGGGCGAGCGGGTGGTCGGGGCCGCCGGCTCGGTCGCCGGCGCCTGGCTGGCATTCAACAAGACGCTCGAGTACGCGAAGGAGCGGCGGGCGTTCGGGCGACCGATCGGCTCCTTCCAGGTCCAGCGGCACCGGTTCGCGGAGATGGCCACCGAGCTGACCGCGGCCCAGCAGCTCGTGTACGACGTGGCCCTGGCCTGGGAGCGAGGGGAGTACCCGGTCCGGGAGATCTCGATGCTGAAGCTGTACGCGGCCCTGGCCGTCAACCGCGTCATCAACGAGTGTCTCCAGGTCCACGGCGGCCACGGCTACGCCACCGGATCGTGGGTGGAGCGGGCCTGGCGCGACGCCCGGCTGCTTCGCATCGGCGCCGGGACGGACGAGGTCATGCGCGAGTACATCGCTCGCACCGATGTCGTCCGGCAGGAGCCGGTCCGCCGGGAGGCCGGGAACCGGTTCGCCGCAACCCCTCGCGACGGGCTGTTCACCGAGGAACACGACCGGCTCCGCGCCGGCGTGCGGGAATTCGTGGAACGGCGGCTGGCCCCGCACGCGGAGGTGTGGGAGCGCGAGGGCGGGTTCCCCGTCCGCGAGGTGTTCCGGGAAGCCGGCGAGATGGGCCTGTTCGGGGCCAAGTATGAGGGCCGATACGGGGGCACCGGGCCCGACCTCGTGGCCGACGCGATCATCACCGAGGAGCTGACCGGATGCGGCTCGGCGGGCGTCGCCGCGGCCCTGGGGGCGCACAAAGACCTGGCCACCCTCTATCTGTATCGGTTCGGCACGGACGAGCAGCGGGAGCGATGGCTGGCGCCATCGGTCGCGGGTGAGCTGATCGGTGCGCTGGCCGTGACCGAGCCGGACGCGGGCTCCGACGTGGCCGGGATCGCCACGCGGGCCGAGCGGGACGGCGACGACTGGGTGATCAACGGCGCCAAGACGTTCATCACCAACGGGCCGGTCGCCGACTACGTGGTGGTCGCCGCACGGACGGACCGAGGCGCCGAGGGTCATCAGGGCATCTCGCTGCTAGTGGTCGAGCGGGCCACGGCGGGTTTCGAGGCCCGCCGCGTCGAGACCGTAGGCTGGCGGACCTCGCACACCGGCCAGCTGTTGTTCCAGGGATGCCGGGTCCCGGCGGCGAACCTCCTGGGGGAGGTGGATCGGGGCTTCCACCACATCATGGAGAGCTTCCAGTGGGAGCGGCTGGTCATGGCGCTGGCCGCGGTGGCCGCGGCTCGCCGCACCCTGGCCCTGGCCGAGCGCTACGCCAACGAGCGCACCGCGTTCGGGCGCCCCGTTGCCCGGTTCCAGGTGTGGCGGCACCGGTTCGCCGACCTGGCCACCGACCTCGAAGCGGCCCGGGCACTCACGTACCACGCGCTGCGGAAGGTGGTGCGCGGCGAAGACGCGGTCCGGGAGGTCTCCATGGCCAAGTGGTACGCCTGCGAGCTGGACTGGCGGGTCGCCGACGAGGCCCTTCAGGTGCACGGCGGGTACGGCTACATGAAGGAGTTCCCCGTGGAGCGGGCCTGGCGCGATGCGCGCCTCGGGCCCATCGGCGGCGGGACCACCGAGATCATGAAGGAGATCATCGGCCGGTCGTACGGCTTGTAGACATGAACCTGGCGCGGCTGGCCGAGGAGAGCATCGAGCGGTTCGGAGAGTACGACGCCGTCCATTTCCGGGACCGGTGGCACACCAACGTCGAGCGGTTCGCGGAGTCGTGCCGCTTCGCCAACGCGCTGGCGTCCCTGGGGGTCGTCCCCGGGGACCGGGTGGCCGTGATGCTCCCGAACTGCCTGGAGGTCTTCGCGGCTTACGGCGGGGCGACCCCTGTGGGGGCCGTGGTGGTCCCCGTCGTCTTCCTGCTCGCGGCCGGCGAGGTCCGGCACATCCTGGCGGACTGCGAGCCGAAGGTGCTGGTCACCGGCCCGCTGTTCCTGGACAAGGTGGGCCAGGCCACCCGGGACCTCGCCGAGCCTCCCATGGTCCTGGTCGTCGGCGACCCCGTCCCCCCCGGCCTTCGCTCCTGGTCGGCCCTGGTCGATGAGGCCGGGACGGACCTCGCCATCGTCGACCAATCGGGGGACGACGTGGCGGTGATCATGTACACGGGGGGCACCACCGGGCGGCCCAAGGGCGTGGAGCTCTCGCACCAGAACCTGCGGTGGAACGCCGTGACGTGCGCTGAGGCCGTCCAGATCCGGCCGGAGTCGACCTCGCTGCTGTGTCTGCCCGTGGCCCATCTGTTCGGGCTGATCGCTTCGATCACCGGACAGGTGCTGGGGACCCGGGGCGTCCTGGTCGAGTGGTTCAGCCCCGACGGGGTGCTCCAGGCGATCCAGGATCACCGCGTCGAGCACCTGCCGCTGGTGCCCACGATGATGACCCTGCTCCTCCATCACCCCGAGGCGGAGG
>JBOGWD010000081.1:0-2557 GCA_050693275.1 Actinomycetota bacterium
GGACGCGCTGGAACGCCTCGAGGCGCTCAGAGCGATCCCGGAGGAACCGAGGAGCCCGACGACGATCCCCGACGACCGACTTCGGCTGATCTTCACGTGCTGTCACCCCGCCCTGGCACTGGACGCCCAGGTGGCCCTGACGCTTCGGACGCTGGGAGGCCTGCGCACGCCGGAGATCGCCCGGGCCTTCCTGGTCCCCGAGGCCACCATGGCCCAGCGGCTGGTCCGGGCCAAGCGGAAGATCACGGCGGCCGGCATCCCCTACCGGGTGCCCCCCGATCACGAGCTCTCCGAACGGGTGCGGTCGGTCCTGGCGGTCCTGTACCACGAGGGATACAGCGCCACCGAGGGTGACGCCCTGGTCCGGAGGGAGCTGGCCGCCGAGGCCATCGCCTGACCCGGGTCCTGGCGGAGCTGATGCCCGACGAGCCTGAGGTGCTGGGCCTCCTGGCGCTGATGCTCCTCCAGGATTCCCGGCGCGAGGCCCGGGTCGGTCCCGACAGGGAACTGGTCCTGCTCGAGGATCAGGACCGGTCCCGGTGGGACCGCGCCCAGATCGACGAGGGGGTGGAGATGCTCGACGTCGCGGTCCAACGGCGGCAGCCCGGTCCGTATCAGATCCAGGCGGCCATCGCGGCCCTCCACGCCGGCGCGGTGGGCCCGGAGGAGACCGACTGGCGAGAGATCGCCGGGCTGTACGAGAGGCTGGCCGGGCTTCAGCCAACCCCGGTGGTCGAGCTGAACCGAGCCGTGGCCGTGGCCATGGCCGAGGGGCCCCAGCGCGGACTGGAGCTCATGGAGCCGCTGGCCTCGTCGCTGGACCGGTACCACCTGTTCCACTCGGCCCGGGCCGACCTCCTCCGACGGCTCGGCCGGGATGAGGAATCCGCGGATGCCTATCGTCGTGCCCTCCGGCTGACCACGAACGACGTGGAGCGGCGGTTCCTGGAGCGGCGGCTCGAGGAGGTCGGCGGCTAGGCCGTCGCCGCGGAGGGCCGGGGACTCGACGCCGGAGCGGGCCGGGCCACCGGGAGGACGAAGCTGAACCTCGAGCCACGTCCGACCTCGCTCTCGATCTCCAGCGTGGCGTCATGGAGCTTCAGGATCTCCCGGACTACGGCCAGCCCCAGGCCGGTCCCCCGGGTCCGCCGGGTGTTCGGGTCCCCGCCCCGGAAGAACCGGTCGCCGAGGTACCGGATCTCCTTGCGGGGGATCCCCGGCCCCTCGTCCGTCACGCTCACCTCGACGGCGCCGTCCATGCGCCGGCCCCCGATCTCCACGGCGGTCCCCTCCGGCGTGTGCTTCACGGCGTTGGACAGGAGGTTCTCCATGACTCGCTCCAGCAGGAGGGGATCGGCCTGGACCGTGAGCTCCGGCGCCACCTCGACGGTGGTCCAGTGGGACTCGAGCACGCTGCCCAGACGGCTCACCACCTGGTCGATGAACGGGCGGAGCTCCACCGGCTCGGTCTTCACGTCGAGGCGTCCGGCCTCCAGCCGGGAGAAGTCGAGGAGCGTGGTGATGATCTGGTGGAGCGTTCCGGCGTTGGCGTTGAGCCGGCCGAGCAGCTCGCGCCGGGTGGCCTCGTCGAGGTTGTCCCACTGCTGCTCCATGGTGAGCCCCATCCCCTGGATCGCGGTCAGCGGCGTGCGCAGCTCGTGGGACACGTTCGACAGGAAGTCGCTCTTCAGCCCGTCGAGCTCGGCGAGACGCTGCACCGCTCGGTGCTCGTCCTCGAACCGCTGGGCGTTCTCCAGGGCCCGCCCGGCCAGCGCGGCAAGGAGCTCGAAGGCCTCCACGTCCTCCTCGGTGATCTCCTGGTGCTCTCGGGTCCCGGCGATCAGCGCCGCGTCGAGGCGCCCCTGGACCCACACAGGGGTGCCCAGCGCGGCGTGGAACCCCTGTTCGCGCAGGAGGGAGATCGAGCCCGGGCGCTCTGCGTCGTCGTTCAGGACCACCGTGGTCTCTCGCTCGCGGACCAGCCCGGGCAGACCGGCCACGGCGGGATGGGTGGCCTTCACGTACTCGTCCGAGAGGCCGGTGGCGTAGGCGACCCGGTAGCGCTCCTCGGCGTCGTCGTACACGGCCAGGTTGGCGGCCTCGAAGCCCAGGGCGGTGGCGCCGCTCACCACGGCCTGGAGCACCTGTTCGGTGTCGAGGGAGCTGACCTGTCGGCCCGCCCTGGCCACGATCTCCAGGAGCCGGGCCCGTCGCTCCGACTCGGTCCGGGCACCGGCGTGGGCCCACATCTGCCGGGTCAGCTCCCGCGACAGGAAGCCGGCGAGGAAGGCCAGCGCGCCCAGGGCCGTGAGTTGGAGGAACACCCTCGACGGCGTGATGCCCCAGCCCGCCAGCTTGAGCGCCGCCAGGTAGGAAACGAGCGTGAGGCCCAGGAACGCCATCTGGATCCGGATGGGGTAGGTGATGGCGGCGAAGACCGTGGTCAGCCCGTACAGGAGGACGATGGGGGAGGCGCCGCCCCCGTTGACGGCCACCCCCGCGCTGATCATGACGATGTAGGTCGTGTTCCATCCGTAGAGGAGGATGCGGCCCCGCC
>JBOGWD010000082.1:0-1400 GCA_050693275.1 Actinomycetota bacterium
TTTCCTCCGCCGCGTGGCCGCCGATGTGGACGGCGCCCGGGGAAAGCTGATCGAGGCGAACCTCCGGCTGGTGGTGTCGATTGCCAAGCGGCACGTGGGCCGGGGGATGCTGTTTCTCGACCTGGCCCAGGAGGGGAACCTGGGCCTGATCCGGGCCGTGGAGAATTTCGACTACAGGAAAGGCTACAAGTTCTCCACCTACGCGACGTGGTGGATCCGGCAGGCCGTTACCCGGGCCATCGCCGACCAGTCCAGGACGATCCGCATCCCCGTGCACATGACCGAGTACATGAACAAGGTCGCTCGGGCCCAACGGGACCTGGTCCAGATCCTGGGGCGGGATCCCGATCCCGAAGAGATCGGCAGGCGCGCCGGCCTCCCGGAGGAACGGGTCCGCCAGATCCTCGAGCTGTACCGAGATCCCATCTCCTTGGAGACGCCCGTCGACAACCAGGAGGATTCTACTCTCGGCGATTTCATCGAGGACCGGGACGCGGTGCCGCTTCCCGACGCGGCCAGCAGGACCCTGCTCCAGGAGCAACTCGAGACGGTCCTGCACACGCTCGATGACCGGGAGCTGGGCATCATCCAGAGGCGGTTCGGCCTACTCGGGGGGGAGCCCGGGACGCTCGAGGAGGTCGGCCGGGTCTTCGGTGTGACCCGGGAGCGGATCCGTCAGATCGAGTCCAAGACGCTGTGCAAGCTCCGCCACCCGACAAGGGCCCAGCAGCTGCGCGACTACCCCGATTAGCGCACGCCTGAGGGATCGGGGCTGTCTCCCCTACACGGTGGGTGAGGGTTCAGCATCGTGGTCTTGGCTTCGAGCAGTTCCCTCCCCGGCGAACCAGCCGGGGGCCGGTCGGACAGCACCCAGGTCCGGCACGGCCACGGAAGGAGGGGATTGCTTGTAACAACCGGGACCGTTGAAGTGGTTTAACCGCGACAACGGGTACGGCTCATCACCCAGGACGACGGCCCTGACGTGTTCGTGCACTCCAGCGCCATCCAGGGTGAGGGCCACCGGAGCCTTGAGGAGAACCAGAAGGTCGAGTTCGACGTCACCGAGGGCCCGAAGGGCCCCAGGCGGCGAACGTGCGCCCCGTGGCGTAACGACCGAAAGGCTGTGCAGAGGACCCGCCCCGAACATGGCGGGTCCCTCGCCTTGGGATCAGCGTCCCCGGAGGCGGGCCCTCTAAAGGTGGACTACAGGACAGGTGAGCGTGCGGGTGATACCTGGGACGTCCTGGACCCGTCGGACCACGAGCTTCCCCAACTCGTCCAGGTTGCGTGCCTCCGCCCGGGCGATCACGTCGTAGGGACCGGTTACCGCCTCTGCCGACGTCACTCCTTTGACCCCCGCTACCTCCGCGGCTACCGGGCCGACCACGCCCACCTCGGTC
>JBOGWD010000083.1:0-3454 GCA_050693275.1 Actinomycetota bacterium
CAGCCCCGACTTCGCCCGGCGGGTCCGGGGGCTCCTGGTTCGGGCGGGCTACCGGGACATCCGGAGCACCAAGGGCTGGCCCCAGGTCACCCGTGTCGTGGTCGGCCGCCGCTGACGGTATGGATTCCTTTCGCTCAAACGCTAGGGATTAGCTGAGTCCTATCGCGGGGCGGGCGGCCAGTTCAGGCCCTCGGCCAGGAGCTTGGAGAAGGACTTCCCGGAATCGCTCCACCCCTCCCTGACGTAGAAGGCGTGGGCCCGGTCGCGCCATGTGGCCGACTCCAGCTCCATCCCCCAGCAGCCCCGCAACCTGGCCAGCTCCTCGGCCCGGGCCATGAGCGCCCGGCCGACGCCGCCGGACCGAGAGTCCTCGGCGACGACCATGTCCGGGATCCATGCCTGCGGCGCCGTGAAGTTCAGTCTGACCCGGAACTCCAAGTCGAGGAAGCCGATCACGGCGCCCCCCTCCTCGGCCACGAGCGCCGCGACGTCCTCCCTGGCCAGATAGGCCTGGAACAGGTCCCGGGCGGCGTCCTCATCGGCCGTCTCCCGCACGTCCGGCCGCCCGAGCTGGGCCAGGAGCTCGGCCACGGCCGGCCAGTCCTCGGGTCTCGCCTGGCGAACGACCATGGGCGGTACCGTATCCGACGGATGGACGCGCCGACGATGGCCCGGGTGAACCGGGAGCGGATCCTCCTGGTGGGAGGTCAACGGGCCCTGGTCATGCAGCTGGCCCATCCCCTGGTGGCGGCCGGCGTCGCCCAGCACAGCGACTTCCCGGCCCGGTCCCTGGAGCGGCTCCGGCGGACCCTCGACCTGAGCCTGGCGCTGATCTACGGCACGCCGGCGGAGGCCGAGGCCGCAGCCGCCGCCATCCGGGCCGTCCACGACAGGGTCAGCGGCATCGCGGAGGGGCGGTCGTACCGGGCCGACGACCCCGGGCTCCTGCTGTGGGTGAACGCCACCCTCATCGACACGACGCTCCTAGTCTACGAGCGCTTCGTCCGCCGGCTCCCGGAGCCGGTGTGTCGCCGGTACTACCGGGAGTCGGTGGACTCGGCGGAGCTGTTCGGGATCCCCCGCAGGGTCGTCCCCGCCGACCTCGACTCGTTCCGTTCCTACATGGCCGGCATGCTCGGGGGCTCCGAGCTGCGGGCCAGCCCCGAGGGCCGCCGGCTGGTCCGTCACGTCCTTCGTCCGCCGCTCCCGCTGCCGCTCCGACTTCCAACGGCCGCCGTTCGCCAGATCACGCTATCGCTCCTCCCGGAACCGGTCCGGGAGATGTTCGGCCTCCGGGCCGGTCCGATCCCGCGGCTGGCCCTGGCGGGGGCGTCCGGGGCGTCCCGGCTCCTCCTTTCGGTACTGCCGCGCACGGTGCGGGAGTTCTCCGCGGCCCGCGCCTCCTCCGGGGCTCCGCGAGAATAGCGCCGTGGTGGACTTCGCCATCCCTCCCGAGCTCGAGGACCTGCGGCGCCGGGTGGCGGCGTTCGTCCGTGACGAGGTCGTGCCGGTCGAGCCGCGGGCGGAGGAGGGCGAGCTCGAGGAGGTCCTGGACGGCCTCCGGAGACGGGCTCGCGAGCTGGGCCTGTGGACCCCGCACCTGCCCCCGGAGTGGGGCGGGCTCGGGGTGGGGCCGCTGGGGATGGCCCTGATCTCCCAGGAGTGCGGCGCGGAGCCGCTGGCCTCGCTGGCCATCAACGCCATGGCTCCGGACGAGGGGAACATGCACCTGCTCCTCCACGCCGGGACCGAGGAGCAGAAGGAGCGGTACCTTCGGCCGCTGGCGGCGGCGGAGACCCGGTCGTGCTTCGCCATGACCGAGCGGGACGTGTCGGGCTCGGATCCCACCGCGCTCCGAAGCCGGGCCACGGAGGACGGCGGGGACTGGGTGCTCGACGGCGAGAAGTGGTTCATTTCCGGCGCCGCCTTCGCCGCCTTCGCCATCGTCGTTGCCGTCACAGATCCCGTGGCCGAGAGCCCGTCCGGGCGCCACTCGCTCTTCCTGGTCGACGCGGACAACCCGGGGTGGCGGGTGGTCCGGGAGATCCCGGTCATGGGCACCGAGATGCCCGGCGGGCACTGCGAGGTCCGGCTGGAGTCCTGCCGCGTCCCCGCCGAGGCCATGCTCGGCCAGCGCGGCCGCGGCCTGGCTCTGGCCCAGGCCCGTCTTGGGCCGGCCCGGCTGGCCCACGCGATGCGGTGGATCGGGACGGCTCAGCGTGCTCTCGACCTGGCCGCCGGCCGGGCCCTGGAGCGCGAGTCGTTCGGCAGGCCCCTGGGGGAGCACCAGGCGGTGCAGTGGCCCCTGGCCGACTCGGCCATCCAGCTCTACGCCGCCCGGCTGATGGTGCTGCACGCCGCGTGGAAGCTCGAGCGCGGGGAGGATGCCCGGCAGGAGGTCTCGCTCGTCAAGGTGTTCGTGTCGGAGGCCCTCGGCGAGATCGTCGACCGGGCCATCCAGATCCACGGCTCGCTGGGATACTCGGGCGACCTGCCTCTGGAGCGCTTCTACCGCGACGCCCGGGCGGCCCGGATCTACGACGGGCCCTCGGAGGTCCTCAGGATGGTGATCGCCCGCAATCTTCTCCGGGCGGCACGGGCCGAGGGGACCACGAAGGGCGCGTTGGGGGACCTGGCGTGAGGGACCCGGCCCCCCAGTCCATCGAACGCGACGCCACGTCTCTGGTCGACCCGGAGGCGCTGTCGGGGTTCCTGGACGGCCGGCTCCCGGGCCACGGTCCGTTCGAGGTCGAGCGTCACCGGGCCGGACATTCGAACGAGACGTTCTTCATCGGCCGGTCGGGTCACGAGTGGGTCCTGCGGCGGCCGCCGCGTGGCGCGTTCCTCCCCACCGCCCACGACGTCCTCCGCGAGCACAGGGTCCTGTCGGCTCTGGCCGACACCCCGGTGCGGGCGCCGCGTCCGGTGCTGGCGTGCGGCGACGAGGCCGTGATCGGCGCCCCGTTCTACGTGATGGAGCGGGTCCACGGGATCGTCGTTCGAGACAGGCTCCCGGAGTTCGTCGACGAGGGCGAGGACTCCGACCGGCGCCGGATCGGGGAGGAGCTGATCGACGCCCTGGCGGAGCTCCACGGGGTTGACTGGGCGGGCGTTGGGCTGGAGGGCTGGGGGAAGCCGACCGGCTACCTCGAGCGGCAGCTCCGCCGGTGGACGGGGCAGCTCCAGCTCACGGCCCGTCTGACCAGGCCGCTTCCGGAGCTGCTCCGGGTAGGGGAATGGCTCGAGGAGGGCCTGCCCCCCTCGGCGCCACCGGTGATCGTGCACGGCGACTACAAGCTCGACAACGTGGTGATCGGCGGGCACGCTCCCGTTCGGGTCGTGTCGGTCCTGGACTGGGAGATGTCCACGATCGGCGACCCGCTGGCGGACCTCGGGTACCTCCTGTCGTTCTGGAGAGAGCCCGGCGACCCGCCCGACCCGGTGCTGATCGAGC
>JBOGWD010000084.1:0-3889 GCA_050693275.1 Actinomycetota bacterium
GGGTCCCTGCTGGCCTGGCGGGTGGCCGAGGGCGTGCTCAGCCCGGTCCGGGAGGTGAGCAGCACGGCGCAGTCGATCTCCGAGGGCGACCTGACCCGGAGGATCCGTGTCACCGGTCGGGACGAGATCGCCGCCCTGGCCACGACGTTCAACGAGATGCTGGATCGTCTGGAGGCCGCCTTCGCCACCCAGCGACGGTTCGTGGACGACGCCGGGCACGAGCTGCGGACACCGATCACCGTGATCCGGGGGCACCTGGAGCTGCTCGATGAGGATCCGGAGGAACGCCGGAAGACTCAGGCGCTGGTGATGGACGAGCTCGACCGGATGCAGCGCATCGTGAACGACCTGCTGATCCTGGCTAAGGCGGAGCAGCCGGACTTCCTCAACCTGGAGACCGTCGACGTGGCCGCGCTGACCCAGGAGATCCACGCCAAGGCGGCCGCCATCGCCCACCGAGACTGGCGGCTGGAGCGGGCCGGTCGGGGGGTGGTGGTGGCGGACCGTCAGCGCCTGACCCAGGCCGTCATGCAGCTGGCCCAGAACGCGGCGCAGCACACCGCCGAGGGGGCCACGATCGGCCTGGGGTCGTCGGTCTTGAACGGCGAGGCCAGGGTGTGGGTCCGCGACACCGGCCCGGGCATCCCACCGGATCAGCGCGGCCGGATCTTCCGGCGATTCGCCCGGGGCGCCGGCGGCCGCCGGTCGGAGGGCGCGGGCATCGGTCTGGCCATCGTCAAGGCCATCGCCGAGGCCCACCACGGACGGGTCGAGCTCGACAGCGAGCCGGCGAAGGGCTCCACGTTCACCGTCGTCATCCCTACCGACCAGCCGTCGGAGGCCCCCGGATGAGCCGGATCCTC
This sequence comes from Actinomycetota bacterium, assembly GCA_050693275.1. Taxonomy (GTDB): domain Bacteria; phylum Actinomycetota; class UBA4738; order UBA4738; family CALAEC01; genus CALAEC01. The sequence continues at coordinate 864 of JBOGWD010000084.1, forward strand.
ATCGTCGAGGACGAGGTCCGGATCACCGCCTTCCTGGAGAAGGGTCTGAAGGCCAACGGCTTCGTGACCTCGGTGGCGGGGGATGCGAGCGGCGGCCTGGCCCTGGCCCGGGCCGGTGGTTTCGACCTGGTCATCCTCGACCTGGGGCTTCCGGACCGCGACGGGATGGAGGTCCTCCGTGACCTCCGGGAGACCGACGCCCGAACCCCCGTGATCATCCTGACGGCCCGTGACGGAGTGGCCGATACGGTCAGCGGCCTCGAGTCGGGAGCGGACGACTACATGCCAAAGCCGTTCCGGTTCGAGGAGCTCCTGGCGAGGGTGCGGGTCCGCCTGCGGGAGCAGCGTGCTCCCGAGCCCACCGTGCTCCGGGTAGGGGATGCAGCCCTCGACCTCCGCACGCGCTTGGTGGTGATCGAGGGGCGGTCGGTCGAGCTCACCGCCCGGGAGTTCGCCCTGGCCGAGACGTTCTTCCGACACCCCGGGCAGGTGCTCAGTCGCGAGCAACTCCTGTCCCATGTCTGGGGCTACGACTACGACCCGGGCTCGAACGTCGTGGATGTCTACGTCGGCTACCTGCGGAAGAAGCTGGGCGAGGCCCGGATCAGCACGGTCCGGGGGATGGGGTACCGCTTGGAGGAGAGGAAGGCGTCGGCCTCTGGGCCCTCCCGGTAAACTACGGGGACCATGATCACCATCGCCCACATCTCCGATCCCCATGTGGGCTCGCCCTACTTCGTGCCGAACCTGATGAATCGAGTCATCGTGGAGCTCAACGAGCTCGAGCCCGACGTGGTCGTGGTCACCGGGGACTTCACGAACTTCGGCTACCGCCAGGAGTTCAAGACCGCCGCGGCCTACCTGGAGCGGATCGGCGCGCCCGTCCACTCGGTGCCGGGGAACCACGACGCCCGCAACGTCGGGTACGTGCACTTCGAGGAGCTGATCGGACCCCGCTACTGGTCCACCGACGTGAAGAACGTCCGCATCGTGGGGGCCGACTCCAGCGAGCCCGACCTCGACGAGGGCCAGATCGGCCGGGAACGGTACCCCTGGCTGAACGAGCACTTCGCCGGCGAGTGGGACCTCAAGGTGTTCGCCCTTCACCACCACCTGATCCCCATCCCGGGCACCGGGCGGGAGCGGAACATCGTGTTCGACGCGGGCGACGTCCTGGAGACGCTGATCGACAACGGGGTGAACCTGGTCCTCTCCGGCCACAAGCACGTGCCCTATGTGTGGAGGCTGGAGAGCCTGTACATCGTCAACGCCGGAACCTGCGCCTCCCTGCGTCTTCGGGGACACACCAAGCCCTGCTACAACGTGATCGAGGTCGAGGCGGACGAAGTGAAGATCCACCGGCGGTTCCCGTTCGGCGGCTCCACGCTGACGGCGCATTACGCCATCTCTTCCGGCGAACAGCTCTTCCGTGAGCGGGAGGACATGGTCCGGGGGCGGCCACCCGCCTCGCTCCCGGCCGAGTAACCGACCCGAAAGGACGTGACACGGCCAGGGCCCTGGCGCTCGTCGACGGCGAGCACTATCCGCCGACCACCCGGTGGGCCCTCCTGACCGCCCGAGCCGAGGGCTACGAGGTCGTCGCGTGCCTGTTCGTCGGGGGCACGGAGAAGGTCGCCCCCGGCACCCTGCCTGACCTCGGCCCGGTCCCGGTGGAGACCGCGGGCGAGGACCTGGTGTCGGCGGTGCGGGAGGCGGCGCGGCGCCACGAGGTTGAGGTCGTGCTCGACCTGTCGGACGAGCCGGTCCTCGGCTACCGGGAGCGAGCGCTGGTGGCCGCGGCCGCCCTGGCGGAAGGAGTCCGGTACGTGGGTCCGGACTTCGCCCTGGAGCCTCCGATCGACGGCCCGCCCGTTGGGCCGCCGACCCTGTCGGTCATCGGGACCGGGAAGCGGTCGGGGAAGACGGCCATCGCCGGGGAGGTGGCCCGGACGGCCGCCCGGGCCGGCCTGTCGCCGGTCGTGGTGGCCATGGGCCGGGGCGGCCCGCCGGAGCCGCAGGTCGCCGAGGCCGGCTCCGTCGACCTCGAGCGGCTCCTCGACCTCGTGGTCCAGGGCCACCACGCGGCCAGCGACTATCTGGAGGATGCCCTGACCACCGGGGTCCCCACGGTGGGCGCCAGGCGCGCCGGGGGCGGGATGGCCGGCCGCCCGTACGCCTCGAACGTCCGGGAGGCCGCCCGGCGGGCCGAGGAGCTCCATCCGGGCCTGCTGATCCTGGAGGGGAGCGGGGCCGCGGTCCCCCCGGTGCCCTGGGACGCCGGGATCCTGGTGGCCCCGGCCTCCCTCCCGGAGGAGTTCCTGAGGGGCTACCTGGGCCCCTACCGGGTCTTGCTGTCGGACCTGGTTGTGTTTACAATGGGAGGCGGCCCGGACGTCGGGCCCCAGGATCTTTCCGTTCTTATATCCCACGTTCGAGGGCTTCGTCCGGACGCACGGACGATCGTCACCGATCTCTATCCCGTGCCTCTGGGTGAAGTCGGGGGGAAGAAGGTGTTCTTCGCGACGACCGCTCCGCCGAGCGCCGGGCCTCGCCTGGTCTCCTCCCTGGAGGAGACCCACGGCGCCTCGGTGGTGGGCTCGACCCACCGCCTCGGCGACCGGGTAGGCCTGGCCCAGGATCTCGAGGCGGCTCCGCCGTTCGATGTCCTGGTGACCGAGCTGAAGGCGGCGGCGGTCGATGTGGCCGCCCGGGCCGCGCTGGAGCGCGGCGCCGAGGTGGTGTTCGCGGACAACCGGGCCACGACGATCGAGGGGGATCGGGACCTTCCCGAGCTCCTCCTGGAGACCGCTCAGCTTGCCGTCGAAAGGGCGAGCCACCGATGAGACGAGGGAAGCGAAACACCCACATCATCATCTCGGACCGGGACCCCGGGCTCCCGTACTCGAAGGGCCTGATGGCGTCCCAGGTCATGGTGAGCGGCCTGTCTCCCTACCGCGCCTACAAGGTGGCGGAGCGGATCGAGGACCAGCTCGTGGAGCGGGGCGTTCGGTCCCTCACCAGCGAGG
>JBOGWD010000085.1:0-4755 GCA_050693275.1 Actinomycetota bacterium
CGGATCACGGCGCGCACCTCGCCCCGATCGGCCAGCATCGGGACCAGCACCCGGCCGACCCCACCGGAGGCCCCGGTGACCACGACCGGCACGGGCTACAGGCCCTCGAACAGCTCGGACTCGCGGAGCTTGCGGAGGGCGATCCGTTCGACCTTGCGCACCGTCTCGGCGGACACGCCGACCATCTCCGCGACCTCGCGGAGGCTGAGGGGATGACCGGTCCCCAGGCCGTACCGGAGCACGACCACCTCGCGCTCCAGGGGCTCGAGCGCGGTCTCCACGGCCTGGCCGATCTCCTCGCGAAGCAGGGCGTCCTCCACCGCGTCCACGGGGGTCTCGTCCTCGACCAGGGCCACCAGGTCGCCCAGCTCCGTGTCCTCTCCCACCTGCTCCTGGAGCGAGCGCGGCTCTCGGCGGGCGGCGACCTCGAGGGCGCCGAGATCCTCCACGCGGACCCCGGCCTCGCGGGCGATCTCCTCCGGGGTGGGCTCCCTCCCCGTTCTCTGGGCCAGCCGCTCGCGGACCATGCGGACCTTGCGGATGCGCTCGTGGACGTGCACGGGGATACGGATCTGCCGTCCCCTGTCGGCAATGGCCCGGGTGATGGCCTGGCGGATCCACCACGTCGCGTAGGTCGAGAACTTGAACCCCCGGCGCCAGTCGAACAGCTCCACGCCGCGCATCAGGCCGATGTTGCCCTCCTGGATCAGGTCGAGCATCGGGAGGCCCTGGCCCTGGTACTTCTTGGCGATCGAGACGACGAGCCGCAGGTTCGCCAGGATGAAACGCCGCCGGGCCCGCTCGGCCTTCCGAATGTCCTCCCGCAGCTTCCGTTTCGTCTTCTCCGATCGGATCCGCCCGGACCCCAGACGCTGCTCGGCCTCCTTGCCCCGCTCGATGGCGATGGCCAGCTCGACCTCCTCCTCCTTGGTCAGGAGGGGCTCCGCCCCCGCGGCCTCGAGGTACAGCCGGAGGTCGTCGATGTCGGTGGGATGGAAGGATTCGGACACGCGCTCGCTCACCGGACGGTCACCGAACGGGGTTCTATCATGGCCGGGTGCTCCAGGTTCGCCGAGACCCCGAGGTCTACCGCGCCGACGGCGGCTGGTTCTCCGCCAGGTGGCACTTCTCCTTCGATCGGTACCGCGACCCGGAGAACATGGGGTGGGGCCCGCTGCGCGTGTTCAACGACGACCGCCTGGTTCCCGGGGCCATCTGGCCGCTCCATCCGCATCGGGACATCGAGGGGATCACCTACGTGGTCGAGGGGACGTTCCGCCACGAGGACGATCAGGGGAACGACGGGGTGCTCCCGGCCGGCTCGGTCCAGCGGATGACCCTCGGGAGCGGGGCGTGGCACTCGGAGCAGAACGGATCCCAGACCGAGCCGATGCGGTTCATCCAGATGTGGATCATGCCGAGCGAGCAGGGCCTGCCCCCGAGCGTGGAACAGAAGGTGTTCACAGAGACGGACCGGTCCGACCGGCTCCTCGAGGTCCTGTCCCCGGATGGCGGCGACGCGGTGAAGGTGCATCGCGACGCGTGGGTGTACGTGTCGCGACTCACTCCGCCGACGGGGGCGACGCACGAGTTCGCGGACGGCCGCGGCGGCTACCTGTACGTGATCTCCGGCGACCTTCAGGTCGGCCCCGAGAGGCTCGCCACCGGGGACGCCGTCAAGATCAGGGATGAACCGGCCCTGGACCTTCGTGCCGAGGACACCACCGAGCTGATCCTGGCCGACGTCCCGCTGGACTGATCAGTCGGTGGCGCCGCCGGTGCGGACGCGCATGGCCTTCTCGTAGACCAGCACGCCGCCCAGGTACTGCCCCACCGAGAGCACCACGAACCCGATGATCTCGAGCCCGATCCAGAGGACATCGGCCTGCTGCTGGTTCCGGCTTCCGAAGCGGAGCAGGAGCGTGGTCTGGAAGAAGATCGCCGCCACCACCTGCGCGAGCAGGTGCCGGTTGGCCGTCCGCCGCTTGCTGGATCCCCGAACCATGCCCGCCCAGTCCACCAGGCCGGTGATCACGGCCCCGAGCGTGGCCAGGGCCGCGCCGATCAGGAGATAGGTGCCGGCCAGGACCAGGGCGGGGTTCCGCTCGATCCGGGTCATGATGTCGAATACGAGAGTCGCCGTGTAGAAGGCGATGGGGAAGTGGATGAACAGCGGATGGCTGGGGTGGCCCAGGGGCCGCCCCTGGACCCACTCCGTGAGCGTCCAGGCGCGGTCGGCGTCCCTGTTCCTCGAGCTGATCGGCATGCCTCTTCCTCCTCCATGGGCGGAGCCCCGGCCATCATCGGCCGGGGCTCCGCATGAGTCAAACGAGGGTGCCTACTTCCCCTTCGGGTAGGTGGCCTGGAAGTTGGTGGCCGCCTCGTCGACGGAGATCTCCGCGGCCTCGGCCGCCGCGTTCAGCTCATCCATAGTGATGTGGCGGCTGTCGCCGTGGTCGTCGTTCGGCGCGCCGCATCCACAGGTCAGGCACATGTCGGTTCCTCCTTTCAGGCTCTGTCCTTCCCAGCCTAGCCCGTCGCCAGCCGGTCCCGGAGGGCCCGGAGGGCCCGGCCCCGGTGGCTGATCCGGTCCTTCTCCTCGGGCGCCAGCTCGGCCATGGTCCGGTCCCACCCGGCCGGCTCGAAGATGGGGTCGTAGCCGAAGCCTCCGGTTCCCAGGGGCTTCGTCCCGATGATCCCCTCACAGGTGGCCTCGGCGTGGTCGTCGCGACCGTCGGGACGGGCGGCCACGGCCACCGCCCGGTACCGGGCGGTGCGGCCGGGGCGGGGGATCCCGGCCAGCGCCCGGAGGAGCGCCTTCAGGTTGGCCTCGTCGGTGGCACCCTCCCCCGCGTAGCGGGCGGAGCGCGGCCCGGGCCCGCCGCCGAGGGCGTCCACCTCGATCCCGGAGTCGTCGGCCAGGGCCGCCTCCCCGGTGGCCTCGACCACGGTCCGGGCCTTGAGGAGGGCGTTCTCGAGGTATCCCCGGCCGGTCTCCTCCACGTCCGGCCAGGTCACATCCTCGTGCGTCAGCCACTCGACCGGCCAGTCGGCGCAGATGCGCACGATCTCCCGGACCTTGTGGTCGTTGCGGGTAGCCACCACGAGCCGCGGGAGGAACCCCGAGGTCACGCGCCGGCGGCCTCCCGCTGGAGCGCGGTGAGCCGGTCGATGCCCTCCGCGGCCAGCCCGATCATCTCGTCGAGCTGCTCGCGGCTGAACGGCTCACCCTCCGCGGTGCCCTGGACCTCCACCAGCCGGCCCGAGCCGGTCATGACCACGTTGAAGTCGACCTCGGCTCGGCTGTCCTCCTCGTAGCAGAGGTCCAGCATCGGCCGCCCGTCGACGATGCCCGCGCTGACGGCGGCCACGGAGTCGGAGAGGGCGGCGGCGTCCTGCAGATCCCCCCGCTCCTTCAGCGTTCGGAGCGCCAGCGCCAGCGCGATGTAGCCGCCGGTGATGGCGGCGGTCCGGGTCCCACCGTCCGCCTGGAGGACGTCGCAGTCGATCCAGATCGAGCTCTCCTTGAGCCGCTCCAGGCGGGTCACGGCCCGGAGCGATCGGCCGATCAGCCGCTGGATCTCGTAGGTGCGGCCGCTCTGGCGACCCCGGGCGGCCTCGCGAGGGGTTCGCTCGGCCGTCGATCGAGGGAGCATCCCGTACTCGGCCGTCACCCATCCCTTGCCGCTCCCCTGGAGGAACCGGGGGACCTGGGGCTCGAAGGACGCCGCGCACAGCACGCGGGTCTTCCCCATCTCCAGGAGCACCGAGCCCTCGGCCCACTCCAGGTACCCGGTCTCGTACCGGACCGGGCGGAGTTCGCGCAGCCCGCGGCCGTCGCTCCTGGTCACCCAACCTCCACGGACAGGCCCTCGGTCCCGACCACCACGTCGCCACCGAAGGTGCCGGCAGCCTCCTCCCCGGACCGGTCCCGGTCGAGGTAGGGCCGGATGTGAGTGAGCAGCAGCCGCCCGCACTCGGCCCGGGCGGCCATCTCGCCGGCCTGGCCGGCGGTCATGTGGATGGGAGGCCGCTCGATGCCGTCGGTCTGCCACGAGGCCTCGGCCACCAACAGGTCGCAGCCCCGGGCCAGCCGCACCAGCTCCTCGGTCGGCCCCGTGTCGGCCGAGTACGCCAGCGCGACACCGCCCGCCTCGACCCGCACCCCGATGGTCGGGACGGAGTGCAGCATCGGCGCGGTGCTGATCCGGAACGGACCGACCCGGACCTCGCTGCCGGGCTGGACCTCGACCACGTCGAACGCCTCGGAGAGCCGCATGTCCCCGCTGTCGTCCGCCAGCAGCGGCGTGAAGCGCTCCAGGACCTTCGGCGCGAGGTAGAGAGGGATCATGGCCGGGCGCTCCGGGGCGAACAGCCGGGCCAGGAGGTACGTGTACAGGTCGGTGAGATGGTCGGGATGCGAGTGGGAGATCAGCACGGCGTGCAGGTCGAACAGTTCGACGTGCTCCTGGAGCCGGGCCACCGTCCCCGATCCGAGGTCGAGCACCAGGTTCTGGCCCTCGTGGCGGACCAGGAGGCCGCTGGTGGCCCCGCCGGCGGAGGGCCAGGTCCCGTGGGCGCCGAGGACGATCAGCTCCATCAGGCCCCCACCCGGATCCGAAGGCCTTCCTCGGCCACGACCACGTCGCCGTCGAACGCCTCGGCGGCGAGCTGACGGGCTCGCTCCCGGTTCACGGTGTTCCAGAAGTGCGTCAACACGACCGTCCCGGCACCGGCGCGTGCCGCGTGCTCGGC
>JBOGWD010000086.1:0-6322 GCA_050693275.1 Actinomycetota bacterium
CGGTGGGACGGGCCATCAGGATCCTGGAGCTCGTCGCCGAGCACCCAGACCAGCTCGGGGTGACCGAGCTGGGACGGCGGCTCGGGGTCCACAAGGCCACCGCGTCCCGCCTGGTGTCCACGCTGGCCGAGGCGGGGCTCGTGGAGCGAGCGCCGGGCACCGAGATGTACCGACCCGGCTTCGGCCTGGTCCGCCTGGCCACCACGGCCCTGGCCGACCTCGACGTGGTCCGGGCGGCCCGCCCAGTCCTCGAGCCGCTGGCCGAGGGGACCCAGGAGACCGTGAACCTCGGGGTTCTGGAAGGCCTCGAGGTCGTCAACGTCGACCAGGTCGCCGGGAGCCACGCCGTGGTCAACGTGAACTGGGTCGGGAAGCGCACGCCCCTGTACTGCACCTCGAATGGCAAGGTCCTCCTGGCCCACCTGCCGGAGGCGGAATGGGACCGGGCCCTGGCCGTCCCCCTGGAGCGACGAACTCCCCGGACCATCGTCGATCCCTCCGTCCTCCGCTCCCAGCTGGGGCAGGCCAGGACACGGGGGTACGCCTACACCCTCGAGGAGCTGGAGATCGGCCTCAATGCCGTGGCCGCTCCGGTTCGCGGGGCGGACGGTGAGGTCGTGGCCGCCGTGAGCGTGGCCGGCCCGGCCTACCGGGTGACACGGGAACGGATCCCGGAGCTGGCCCGGGCTGTGGCCGAGGCGGGTGTGGAGATCTCTCGCCGTATGGGGCACACCGAGAGGAGGGAGTTGGATGTCGCCGATTGAGGAGAACCCGGGCATCCTGCTGTACACGCGGATCCGCCGGTCGCCGTACTTCAACAGCTCGCGCAGGCACGGCGTCAAGCGATACAGCGTCTACAACCACTTCTACCATCCTCGCCACTACGGGGATCCTGTGGCCGAGTACTGGCACCTGGTGAACGGGGTGACGATGTGGGACGTCGGCGTGGAGCGGCAGATCGAGATCACCGGCCCCGACGCCTTCACGTTCGCCAACACGCTGGTCCCCAGGGACCTCCACAAGTGCAAGGTGAGCCAGTGCAAGTACGTCTTCATCACCGCGCCGGACGGGGGCATCATCAACGACCCGGTCCTGCTGCGCCTGGAGGAGAACCGGTTCCTCCTGTCGCTGGCCGACAGCGACGTGGACCTCTGGGCGATGGGGGTCGCCTACCACTCGGGTCTCGACGTGACGATCCGCGAGATCGACATCTCCCCCGTGCAGATCCAGGGACCGAAGGCCAAGGAGGTCATGACCGAGCTGTTCGGGGAGAGCATCCTCGACCTGCCCTACTACGACCTGGCCCAGGACCTGAAGCTGAACGGCATGAACGTGTTCGTGTCCCGCACCGGCTACAGCGGGGAAATCGGCTACGAGATCTACCTGTACCACGCCTACCAGCACGCGGACCGGCTGTGGAACACCGTCCTCGAGGCCGGCCGGCCCCACGGGCTCGAGGTGATCGGGCCGTGCCACATCCGCCGGATCGAAGCGGGGATCCTCGCCTACGGCTGCGACATGTGGCTCGACACGAACCCTTTCGAGGTCGACATGGGCTACACCTGGATGGTCGATCTCGATCAGGAGGCCGACTTCGTGGGGAAGGACGCCCTCGCCCGCATCAAGCGGGACGGCCTGACCCGCAAGCTCGTCGGCGTCGACATCGACGGCGAACAGCTCGGGACCTACATCGACAACGAGATGATCGACTACTTCCCGGTGTTCTCGGACGGACGGGAGGTCGGCAAGGTGACCTCGGCGTGCCATTCGCCCCGACTGGAGAAGAACATCGGGTACGCCATGCTGCCGATGGAGCTGGCCGAGTTCGGGACCGAGGTCGAGGTGGAGACCCCGAAAGGACGGAACCGGGCCGTGGTGGCCCCCAAGCCTGCCTACGATCCCAGCAAGGAGATCCCCAAGGGATGACACGGCCGTCCGGCGTGTCGGAGCTCCTGGAGCGCCCCCGCTTCGAGCTGGTGCCGGTGCGAGGCGTGGAGGAGGCGGCCGAGCACCTTCCCGCGGGGGCCACCGTGACCGTGACGTGCTCGCCCCGGAAGGGGATCGCCGCCACCGTCGAGCTGGCTCGGTGGCTGGCGGGCCGGGGGTTCCGGGCCGTTCCCCACCTGGCCGCCAGGCTGATCCATAGCCCGGGGCACCTCGAGGACGTCGCCGACCGGCTGGCAGAGGCCGGGGTCGAGGACGTCTTCGTGATCGGAGGCGACCCGGCCGAGCCGATCGGGCCGTTCTCGGCGGCCGTCGACGTCCTCCGGGGCCTGGACGGCCTGGGTCGTCCGTTCGCCTCGGTGGGGATCGCCGGCTATCCGGAGCGACACCCGTTCATCGGCCCCGAGGAGCTGGTCCGGGCCCTCCTCGAGAAGCAGCCGTCGGCCGACTACATCGTCACCCAGATCTGCTTCGAGCCCGCCCGCATCCTCGCCTGGCTCGCCGAGATCCGGGAACGGGGCGTGGAGCTGCCGGTGCACGTCGGGCTGCCGGGGGCGGTGGGCCGCCGGAGGCTCCTGGAGATGGCCCTCCGGATCGGCGTGGGGGAGTCCATCCGGTACCTGTCGAAGCACGGAAGCCTGGTGGCCCGGATGATGCGGCGGGTCAGCTACAGCCCGGACGCCATCCTGGCGGGCCTGTCCCCCCACCTGTCGCGCCCCGGACCCGGGATCGCCGGCCTCCACCTCAACACGTTCAACCAGGTCCGGACCACAGAGCGGTGGCGACATCGAGCCCTGGAGACGTACCGGTGGGCCGGACCCACCGCGCTCGACGAGGACGAGACGGGCGCGTGAGCACGGTTCCCGAACGGTCCGACGTCGTGGTGATCGGCGGGGGGATCGTCGGCAGCAGCCTGACCTATCACCTGGCGCTCCTGGGGTGGACCGGCATCGCGCTCCTCGACAAGGGGATGTTCCCCCGGCCGGGTGGCTCCACCGGGCACGCCTCGAACTTCCTGTTCCCGGTCGACCACTCCAAGGAGATGACCCGGTTCACCCAGGAGAGCATCCGTCAGTACCGCGACCTGGGGGTGTTCACCGAGTGTGGAGGGATCGAGGCGGCCCGGACCGAGGAGCGGCTCGAGGAGCTGAAGCGGCGGATGGCCTCCGCCCGGGCCTGGGGCGAGCAGGCCGAGCTGGTGTCACCGGACCGGATCAGGGAGCTCATCCCGTACGCGAACACGGACATCCTCCTGGGGGGCTTCTGGTGCCCGGGCGTCGGGGTGGTCGACTCGGTGCGCGGCGCCGAGATGATGCGGGAGGAGGCCGCGCGATCGGGAGCCCTCCACCTCGCCGGCGGCGTCGAGGTCACCGGGTTCGACGTGCGGCGGGGACGCCTGGAGGGAGTGACCACCGACCGCGGCGACATCCGGACGAACGTCGCGGTGATCTCCGGCGGCATCTGGAGCCCCCGGCTGGCCCGGATGGCCGGCACCGCCATCCCTCTCACCCCCGCCGTTCACCAGATGATCACGGTGGGCCCCGTCCCGCTGTTCGAGCGGACCGGGAACGAGGTCGACTACCCCATCCTCCGGGACATGGACACCGGCATGTACGAGCGCCAGATCGGTCCCGACATGCACGTCGGGTCCTACGCCCACCGGCCGATCCTGATGGACCCCGACGACATCCTCTCGCTGGGGGAGACACCGGCGCCCACCGAGATGCCGTTCACCGAGGAGGACTTCAAGCAGCAGCTCGAGGACGCCCGCGAGATCATCCCCGACATCCTGAACGACCAGCGCGTCGGGATCCGGCGAGCCTTCAACGGCCTGCTGTCGCTCACGCCGGACGGCGCGCCGGTGCTCGGCGAGGCTCCCGAGGTGCGGGGCCTGTGGGCCGCAGCCGCCGTGTGGATCAAGGAGGCGCCCGGCATCGCCCGGACGGTGGCGGAATGGATGACCGGGAGGGAGCCCTCCATCGACCCCCATCCCTCGGACGTCGCCCGCTTCTACGAGCACCAGCGCACCCGGACCCACATCCGGGCCCGGTGCGGCGAGGGCTTCAACAAGACGTACGGCATCGTCCATCCCGGCGAGCAGTGGGCCTCGAACCGGAACGTTCGCCTCAGCCCCTTCTTCGACCGGGAGCGGGAGCTCGGTGCGGAGTTCATCGAGACCGCGGGCTGGGAGCGCCCCCGATGGTACGAGTCCAACCGCGGCCTGCTGAACGAGTACGGCGACCGGTCGATGCCCCGCTCGGTCGAATGGGACACTCGGTGGTGGTCACCGATCATCAACGCCGAGCACCTGGCCATGCGGGACCGGGTGGGGATGATCGACCTCTCGGCGTTCGCGGTCTTCGACGTGACCGGCCCGGGCGCGCTCGACTTCGTCCAGCGGATGGCGGTCAACCAGATGGACGCTCCGGTGGGACGGGTCGTGTACACGCCGCTCCTCACCGAGCACGCCGGGATCAAGGCCGACCTGACGATCATGCGCCTGGGCCGGGACGAGTTCCGCGTGGTGACGGGCGGGGCCACGGGGCGGAGCGACCGGAAGTGGTTCCTCGACCACGTGCCGGAGGACGGAGGCGTGGCCTTCCAGGACCAGACCTCCGCCTGGTGCACCCTGGGCGTGTGGGGACCTCGAGCGCGGGACCTCCTCCGGTCGATGACGGAGGAGGACCTCTCCAACGACACGTTCCCGTTCGCCACGTGCCGATGGATCACCCTGGGGACGCTCCGGGTCCTGGCGTCCCGGATCTCCTACGTCGGCGAGCTGGGATGGGAGCTGTACGTCCCCATGGAGCAGGGGGCCGCGCTGTGGGACGCCGTCTGGAAGGCCGGGCGGGAGCACGGCGTCGTGCCGGTCGGGGTGGGCGTCTATCTCAGCACCGGCCGCCTGGAGAAGTCCTACCGGTCCTACGGCGAGGAGCTCGAGGCGGAGTTCGACCCGGTGGAGGCCGGCCTGGCCCGGCCCAGGGTCAAGGAGCAGGACTTCGTCGGCAAGCAGCGGTACCTGGCGCGGCGGGAGGAGCAGCCCGCCGCCGTCCTGTGCACGCTCACCGTGGACGACCACACCTCGTCGACCGGGGCGGCCCGGTACATGCTGGGGCACGAGCCGGTCCTCACCACCGAGGGCGAGCGGATCGTCGACCGGAGAGGCCGGGGATCGTACGTCACCAGCGCGGGTTCGGGACCGTCGGTGGGCAAGCACCTCCTGATGAGCTACCTGCCCCCGGAGCACGGTGTGCGCGGCCGCCGGCTCGCCGTGGAATACTTCGGCGAACGCTATCCCGTCACCGTGGCCGTCGTCGGGAACACGCCGCTCTTCGATCCCGACAACGCCCGTGTGCGGGGCTGACGTTCCGGCGAGAGGAGGGCTGGCATTGGAGCTGGCGGACCGGATGTCCCGGCTGGGGACGGAGTCGGCCTTCGAGGTGCTGGCGATGGCCCGGGCTCTGGAGGCCGAGGGCAGGAAGATCATCCACCTGGAGATCGGGGAACCGGACTTCGACACGCCGGCCCACATCACCGAGGCCGCCACCAGGGCCCTGCGCGACGGCCAGACCCATTACGGTCCCGCGGCGGGCATGCCCGAGCTCCGGGAGGCCGTCAGCGCGTTCTTCGAGCGAACCCGAGGCCTGGACTACCCGCCCGACCGGATCGTGGTGGTGCCCGGGGCCAAGCCGGTCCTGTTCTTCACGATCCTGGCGCTGTGCGACGAGGGAGACGAGGTCGTCTATCCCGATCCCGGGTTCCCCATGTACGAGTCCATCTCGGCCATGGCCGGGGCCACGCCGGTCCCCATCCGGCTCCGAGAGGACAACGAGTTCCGGGTGGACCCCGACGAGCTGGCCTCCCTGATCACGGACCGAACCCGCCTGGTCGTCCTGAACTCACCCCACAACCCGTGCGGGAGCGCGCTGACCCGGAGCGACCTCGAGGCCATCGCCGCAGCGCTCGAGGGCCGCGACCTGTACGTCCTCTCCGACGAGGTGTACTGGGCGATCCGATACGAGGGTGCTCACGAGTCCATCGCCGAGATCGACGGCCTGCGCGACCGCACCATCCTCCTCGACGGATGCTCGAAGAGCTTCGCCATGACCGGGTGGCGCCTTGGGTTCGCCGCGCTGCCGGAGCCCCTGGTCGAGCCGGTTACGCGCCTGGTCATCAACGCGGTCTCGTGCACCGCCTCGTTCACCCAGCACGCCGCGGTGGCCGCGCTGACCGGCCCGTGGGAACCGGTGGAGCAGATGATCGCGGAGTTCCGCACCCGGCGCGACGTGATCGTGGAGGGGCTGAACCGGATCGAGGGGATCTCTTGCCTGGAGCCGGCCGGGGCGTTCTACGTGTTCCCCAACGTCTCGGCGCTCGG
>JBOGWD010000087.1:0-5121 GCA_050693275.1 Actinomycetota bacterium
GCGGTGACGCCGAGCGGGATCGTGGCCAGGTGCTTCCCGTGGCCGAGCGGCAGGTTGAACACGACCGGGATCCCCATCGGCTCGAAGTGCCGCTCGAACACGTCCTCCATCGACTTGGTCCGGACGCCCGGGTCGGGGAACCGCCAGTCCTCGCACTGGAACATCTCCCCGGCCACCACCGCCACGACGCCGTCCAGCTTCCCGGCGTTCCTGAGGTGGGTGAGCTCGCTGTCGACCATCCATGACGGGGTGTGGAGATCCTCGAAGAACAGGATGCGGCCGTGGGTCTCGACCTGCCACGGCGTGGCCAGCGAGTCGGCCAGCAGCCACAGGCAGCCGCCGACCAGCGGGGCCGTCACCCGTCCCGAGCCGAGGGCCCCGACGTACGGATCGTCCGGGCGCGGAGGGATCTCGCCGATGGCCGTGGGGACCGTGAGCGACCGGAGCAGGCGGTCCCGGGTGAACTCCTCCGTCTTCGGCGCCCCCACGCCCCCGAAGCCGGGCCCGTGGAACGTGACCAGGCCGGTGGCCTGGCGGATGGCCAGGTGCAGGACCGTGATGTCCGAGAATCCCACGAAGGGCTTGGGGTTCGCGGCGATCGCATCGAGGTCGAGGAGCGGGGCCACCTCGGCCGCGCCATACCCACCGCCGAAGACCTGGACCACGTCGACCTCGGGATCCTCGAACATCGCCCGGAGGTCCCGGGCCCGCGTCTTGGGATTGCCGGCCAGGTAGTCGTCGCGCTCCCAGATGCCCTCCCCCAGCTTGACCCGGTAGCCGTTCGACTCCCACCAGCGCACGCCGCGGTCGACCTCGGACCGCTCGTCCCACGGGCTGGCCGGGGCGGGGACGCCGATCGTGCCGCCCGGCGGGAGGGGGCGGGCCTTCACAGGGGGCCCTCCGGGCGCCGCCGCTCGGGCAGGGTCTTCTCCCGGAGCTCCCGGGCGTACGACACGGCCTCGGCCACGGCGGCCTCGAGGAGGACCTTGCCCTTCTCCGGGGTGGCCAGGGTCGGCGAGCCCTGGACCCCGGTCCGGGAGAACGACGACCACCACGGCATCAGCTTGAGCGAGCCGTCGGTCCAGTCGAGCCAGGCGTGCTGGCCCTCCGGGTACGAGCGCTCGTCCACGGCCAGATCCATGTCGACGGCGTCGGGGTCGATGGCCAGGTACAGGGAGGTCTCGAGCTCGCAGGCGTGGGCCATCCCGCCACGGTCGGAGTCGCGGAGCTCGTCGATGGCGGCCAGGGCCTCTGGGCTGGACAGGTAGAAGGCCGCCGCGGCCAGGGTCTCCGGCCGCTCCACCATGACCAGCCGCGCCGCCAGCTCGACGAGGTTCTGGTTGGAGCCGTGCCCGTTGAGGAACAGCATCCGGCGGAACCCGTGGCGGGCCAGCGAGCTGCCTACGTCCGTCACGTACTTGGTGAACGTGTCCCACCCGATCGTGATCGGCCCGGGGAAGTCCATGTGATGGGGCGAGTAGCCGTGGGGGACGGCCGGAAGGAGCACGGTCTCCTCGGCGGCCTCCTCGGCGGCCCGGCGGCAGATCTCCTCGACGATGCGCAGGTCCGCGTCGATCGGCAGGTGGTGGCCGTGATCCTCCAGGGTGGCCACCGGGATCACGCACACCCGATCCTCCCCCGCCGCCTCCGCCACCTCGGGCCAGGTCAGCCGGGCGTACTCGAGCGGTCGCCCGCGCATCGCTCAGGCCACCTCCCCCAGGTCGACCTCCTCGAACGGGGACTGGCACGGATTGCCGGGCGACACCCACATTCGCCGCTCCTCCAGGTGACACACCATGGCGAAGATGGTGGCCGAGGCCTCATCGCCCTCGGCCTCATCGGGATGGAGGCAGATCGACTCCGGCTCGCCGCCGTGATCGGCCAGCACGCCCATGGCGTCCTCGGGCGCGGCCGGGGAGCGCTCCTCGAGGAGGGCCCGCAGCCGGTCCAGTCTGGCCACGCTCCCCCGCGAAGGGGCCGGCGCCAGGGCGGCCATCCGGCCGTCGAGGTAGTGGTTGGCGTGGGACCGGACGTCGTCGAGGACCACGAATCGCCTGGCCGAGGTCTCCACGGTGGCCGTCCGTCCGCCACGGCCCGCGAACAGATGGGCGTAGCCGCCGGCCCGGCCCGGCACGGACGCCCGCCGGGCCCCTTCGGCGAGGTCGGCCGCCCGGAGCGAGTGCCGCGACACCACGACCCGGGGGATCCCCACGCCGTCGTCCTCGGCCACCAGCGACATGATGGCCTGGGCCACACCCGCCGCGTTCATCCCCACGGCCGGGAGGCAGGCCACCAACGTGGGCGAGGCGAAGCCCGGGCCGTCATCCGGTTCGGAAACGACCACGCCGACGTTGCCGGCGTCCCCCGCGTACCACAGCTCGTTGTGGGCCAGGATGGTGCCGCCGGGCCCGGCGATCGCGAACGCCGTGCACCGCTCGGCCGGCACGGCTGCGGCCAGCACCGGCTCCAGCTCCTCCCAGGCGTTGGCGGCGAACAGCTCCCACCACTCGACTCCGGCGCCCTGGGCCATCCCGTCGAGCTCGGCCAGGAGGTCCGGGAACTCGGCCGCGGCAGCCTGGCGGTACGGAGCGAGGAGACGGGGCAGGTCCTCGGACGCGATGCTCCGGCGATCCAGGAAGCCGCGGTAGAAGTCGAGCGACCGGGCGATCGGCTCGGCGAAGGCCTTCCCCACCGTCACCCCTCGCTCCCGAGGACCGCCCCCGGATCGCGCCACCAGGAGGCTCACGCGCCCACCGCCTCGGCGCGTTCCGCGGCGCCGATCTCCGCGAAGGCCAGCACGAACTCGGCCGCGGCCACGATGTGCCGGCGGAGCCCGTCGACCGAGGCGAACTCGTCGGGCGCATGGGCCCCGCCGGAGTGGCCGACCCCGCCGGTCACCCACGGGATGCCCAGCAGCCGGTCGAACACGTAGAACGGCGCGCACCACGGCGCCATCGGGAACGGCAGGACCCGGACGCCCACCGCCACGTACGAGGCCCGCATGGCCCGGGCCACGGCCGAGGTCGGGTCGGCCTTGCCCCACGGATAGGAGTCCAGCATCCGGAGCTCGACGTGCTCGAGGCCGTGTCGGTCGAGGTGCTCCCGGATGGCCGCGGCCGCGCCCTCGGGCTCCAGGTCCGGCACCAGCCGGACGTCGAGCACGGCCCGGGCCCGGCTGGGGATGATCGTCTTGCCGCCCGGCCCGGTGTACCCGGCCTCCAGCCCGTCCACGTTGACAGTGGGCCGGAAGATCAGGGCTTCCAGCAGATCGGGCGTGGACCCCTCGATCCGGAACCGCGACGCCCGGGCCTCGGCCAGGTGTGCCTCCCGGTCGAACCCCCCGGCCAGCTCCTTCAGCAAGAGCCGGTCCTCCTCGGTGGGGCCGCGGGCCGCCTCGATGAGGGCCGGCACCGCGGGCTCCTGGCCGGGCCCGACCAGGCTGTCCAGGGCCCGGACCAGCGGCCACACCGGCGAGTGGATCCAGGCCATCTCGCTGGAGTGGAGGGGCTTCCTCGGCCCGCCCCAGTCCCCGCCCTCGCACACGAGCTCGAAGCTCAGCAGGCCCTTGCACCCCATGGCCAGGTCCGCGGACTCGCCGCCGGGCTCGCCGTACAGGTCGAGGTCCACGCCGGCGTCACCGTTCAGTTCGTCCCGTCGGCGGCGAACGACCTCCGGGAGGTTCGGGCTTCCCAGCTCCTCCTCGCCCTCGATCATGAAGGCGATCCCCGCCGGGATCCCCCCGGTGTCGCGGAGCGCCTCCAGCGCACAGAAGAAGGCCACCAACGAGCCCTTCGAGTTGGCCACGCCGCGTCCGACCACCGCCTGGCCGACGCCGGGCAGCTCGCGGACCTCGGCGGCGAACGGCGGCGAGGACCAGTCGGGCTCCTCGGCGGGCTGGACGTCGTACATCCCGTACTTGACCAGCCGCGGAGCGCCGGCCGGGCCCGACAGCTCGCCCAGGACCACGGGGTGCCCGGGCGTCTCCACGAGCTCGGCGGAGCCGCCGGACTCCTCGATCAGGGCGGCGACGCGGTCGGCCATCTGGCGGATCCCCTGGCCGGTGCCGCTCACGGAGGGCATCCGGCACAGCTCCCGGATCCGCTCCAGGTACGTCCCGAAGCGCTCGTCGACCAGCCGGACGACCTCGGCCGACCGGTTCCCGTCCCGCCCTGGCTCCGTCCCCACGGCCCCCCTTGAATCGCCGTACAGGATTATGGCCCCATCCATCGAGGAAGGGGCCTGTCCGGAGCGGCGGAGCCGGAACGGTCGGGATGGACGGAACGGACGGGAGAAGCAGCACCGAGCGGTGCGAGCATGACGGGCATGGGCGATCCGGCCGACCTCGTCCTGACCGGGGCGACGATCCGGACGATGAACCCGGCCTCTTCGGCGGCGGAGGCCGTGGCGGTTCGGGGCGACAGTATCGTCGCGGTGGGGTCGGGGAAGGAGGTCCGCGGCCTGGCCGGTCCCCGCGCGGAGGTCCTCGACCTGCCGGGCCGCCTGATCGTCCCGGGGTTCCAGGACGCCCACGTCCATCCCCCCTCCAGCGGCCTGGAGCGGCTCCGGTGCGACCTCAACGACACCCTTGACGCCGACGAGTACCGGCGGATCGTGGCCGAGCACGCCCGGACCCACCCGGACGAGCCGTGGATCCTCGGCGGCGGGTGGTGGCCGGCCGCGTTCCCTGGCGGCACGCCGCGGCGGGAGGACCTCGACGGCATCGTTCCCGACCGCCCCGTGTACCTCCCCAACCGCGACGGCCACGGCGCCTGGGTGAACTCCCGGGCGCTGGCCGTGGCCGGGATCGATCGCCGCACGCCGGACCCGCCGGACGGGCGGATCGAGCGCGACCCCGACACGGGGGAACCCACCGGCACTCTGCACGAGGGGGCCATGGCGCTGGTCGAGGACCTGGTCCCGCCGACCTCGCCCGAGGAGTGGGAGCGGGCCCTCACCGAGGCGCAGGCGTACCTCCACTCGCTGGGCATCACGGCCTGGCAAGACGCGTGGGTGGGGCCCGAGCACCTCGAGGCCTACCTGGCCCTGGCCGGTCGCGGCGCATTGACGGCCCGGGTGGTCGCCGCATTGTGGTGGGAGCGGGAGCGAGGGCCGGACCAGATC
>JBOGWD010000088.1:0-17943 GCA_050693275.1 Actinomycetota bacterium
CCGGGCCGGCCTGGTGGTGGCGGCCTACGGCGTGGGCGGGCTGGGGGCGGCCGTCGTCGGCGGGTACCTGGCCGATCGCCTCGGCCGCCGGAACGCGATCGCCCTGTCGATGTTCTCGGCCGCGGTCACGGTCCTGGCGATGTCCAGGGCGGAGAGCCTGGCCCTGCTGTGGATCCTCACCGCGGTCTTCGGCCTGACGTCCGAGCTGTACCGTCCCGCCTCCGCGGCCCTGCTGACCGACCTGGTGCCACCGGAGCGCCGGCTCGTGGCCTTCGCCGGGTACCGACTGGCCATCAACGCGGGCTTCGCCGTCGGGCCGGCCGTGGCCGGGCTCCTGGCCGAGCGCTCCTTCCTCTGGCTCTTCGTCGGCGAGGCCGTCACGTCGGCCACCCTGGGCGTCGTGGCCCTGGTCGCCCTGCCGCACGGGGTGCGCAGCCGGGGTTCGGAGGAGAACCGGGGGGAGGCCCTCCGCTCCCTCCGGGCCGATCGCCCGTTCGTGGTCTTCCTGGGCGCCTCGGTGCTGGCCGCGTTCGTGTACTTCCAGCTGGCCATCGGTCTCCCGCTCCACGTCAGCGACAGCGGGCTGTCGACGGCCGTGTACGGATTCCTCATCTCCCTGAACGGGATCATCATCGTCCTCATCGAGCTGCCGCTGGTGCGGTTCGTGCGACGGTTCCCGGCGCCGAAGGCCATCGCCGCGGGAATGAGCCTGACCGCGGTGGGGTTCGGGCTCACCGCGGTGAGCCACGACCTGGTGCCGCTGGTTCTCACCGTGGTGATCTGGACGTTCGGCGAGATGATGGCGGCCCCGACGAGCTCGGCCTACGTGGCCGCGGTCGCCCCCATCCGGCTCCGAGGCCGGTACCAGGGGGCGTTCGGGTTGACGTTCGCGGTAGCGGCGATCCTGGGACCGGTCGTGGGGACAGGTCTGTACGCGTGGTCACCGACGTCGCTCTGGGTGATGTGCGCGGTGGCGGGCCTCGTGGCGGCGGGCCTGGTCGTCCGTCTCCCGAGCCGGAAGGTGGCCCCCGATTACGTCGAGCGGCCCGATCTCGGCCCGGAGCTCCCCGGCGTGGAGCGCTAGCAGCTAGCCCTCGCCCTGGATGGGCGTGGCGGTCCGGATGACCTCCCTGACCCGGTGCCACGGGATCACGTGGAGGGTGCCCTCCTCGAACACCTCGACGCCGTGGTCCCGCACCTTTATCGAGTCGTCCGTCCCCTCGACCTTCTCCCGCCCGTCCTCGAGCTTCCCGTCGAGATAGACCTCGATCCGCGCCATGGTGAGAGGGTACGGCCGCCGCGGAGCGCGTTCAAGCGTCGCTCGAGCGCTGATGCTCCTGCCTGACGACGAACGTGCCGGTGGCCCGGGCGGTCACCTCCGGTTCCCCGAGGAGGCCGGCGGCGCTCTCGCTCAGGTCGAGGCGCGGCTGGATATACTTCCGGCATTCGAACTCGCACCTCCGGCTGGTGGTCCCCACGCCGACGATCCGCCCGGTGACCTCGAGGAAGTCCCCCGCGTACACCGGGGCCAGGAACTCCACCGACTCGTAGCCGGCCAGCAGCCCCTCGTCGCCGTCGTGGCGGATGGCCAGCTCCGTGGCTACGTCGCCGAACAGCTCCATGACCTTGGCACCCGCGACGAGGTTGCCGCCGTAGTGGGCATCCGCCTGCGACATGCGGACCCGGAGGGTAGCCTCGATCCCCTCCGGCATCAGTACGTCACGACATTGTCGCTCTCTGCGACCAGCTTCACGAGCACGTTCGGCATGGCCATCTCGGCAGGCTTGCCCTCCAGGGCATCCTCGCCGATGCCGCGCGCCTTGCTGGACATCCCCGAGAGGAACACGTGCCCGCCTCCCGCGGCGAAGGCGTCGAAGTGATCCCGGAGCCTGCCGGTCCCCACGCCCTCGACCATGTCCAACGCCTCGTCGCGGATCAGGTTGACCCCGTCGCCGGCCAGGAACACGGCGACCTGGTGGCCCTCCTCCTGCGCGGTCTTCGCCACCAGGAAGCCGAGCGCGGCCCGGGTCGGGTCGTCCTGACCGCAGGTGATGTGTACCAAGAGCTTCGTCATGCCCATCCCCCTTCGTCTCGGGCCTCGGCGAGTCGGCTCAGGGCCCACGCGAGGTAGGAGGCCACCTCGCCGGGCGTGGTCCGCTTCCCGAAGATCCGGTCGTAGCCGAGGTCGTCGGCCATGGCCGGGTCGAACTGCGGGCCGCCGGCGATCATCAGGAACCGCCCCCTGAGACTTCGGCGATCCACCTCCTCGGCGAAGGCTCGGAGATGGTGGATGTGGGCGTCCCGCTGGGTCACCACCTGACTCACCAGCACCGCGTCGGCCCGCTCGTCGATGGCGCGCTGGGCGAGGTTACCCGGCTGCACCTGCGACCGGAGGTTCACGACCGTGAACGCGCCGTAGGACTCGAGGCCCTTGTCCCCCGCCCATCCCTTGACCGACAGGATCGCGTCGAGGCCGACGGTGTGCGCGTCGGTCCCCAGCGAGGCCCCCACCACAACAGCCGGCCGGCCGAGGGCCTGCTGCACCCGCCGGTCGACCTCCCGGTGATCGAGGATAGGGTACGGCCGCTCCTCCACTGTGAGCTCGTCGAGATCGACGGCGTGTTCCACGCTCCCGTACACGACGAAGAACGTGAAGTCCGGCCCCAACGGCTTCTGGTGAACGACCATGGGCCGCTCGATCCCCATCTGACGAGCGAGCTCCCGAGCGGCCGCCTCGGCCCGGGCGTTCGAGGGGATCGGCAGGGTGAACGAGACCTGGACCTTCCCGTCGCCGGTGTCGTCGCCGTACGGCCGGACCAGCCCCCATTCCTGGGCCTCGACCGGCGCGTCGCTCATGTCCCGGGAGATCTCACCCGGGTCTCGACCCACCTCGCTCACGGCTGAACCCGCCTTCCGTGGTCCCAGAGCTCCAGGAACGGGTTGAGGTAGCCATCCTCGATCGGGACCACGCCGTCCAGGCCGTGGCCGCCGTCGGGCGGCCGGCTCGTGTCGGCGAACTCCGCCGCCCGGATCGCCTCGAACATCCCCATCCCCTCGACCCGGCGGAGCAGCTCCACGGTCTCCCGGAGGACCTTGCCGGCCCGGGCCCGGATCCGGCCGTCCTTCGGAGGCCACCACTCGTCGGCCACGTGCCTGGCCGCGCGCACCATGTACGTCGCGTTTTCGATGGCCAGATCGCGGTCGGACAGGAACGGCGTGTGGATCCCCTCGGTCATCATCCCGATCAGCAGGATCTCCTGCTCGGTCAGTACGCCGGTCAGGTGGAACATCCCGTCGAGCAGGTAGCCCATGAACACGTTCCCGGTCATGTGCCTGGTCGGGGGCATGTATTTCAGCGGCGCCTCCGGGAACAGCTCCCGGACGAGCTGCGCGTGGGCCAGCTCGAGCAGCCATTGGTCGGGAAGGTCGGGATCGATCTCGAAGGCGTGGCCCAGGCCGAGCTGCCACGGTTCCAGCCCTGCGTCGAGGCCGAACCGCTCGTTCAGCAGCTGGGAGGCCACCACCGTGTGGGCCTCCTCGACCGCGTCGGCCGTGGTCAGGTAGTTGTCCTCGCCGGTGTTGATGATGATGCCGGCCCGCGCGTGGATCATCCGGCTGAAGCGCTGGTCGATGAACGTGCGCTTCATGTTGATGTCTCGGAAGATGATCCCGTACATGCAGTCGTTGAGCATCATGTCGAGGCGCTCCATCGCCGCCAGCGCGGCGATCTCCGGCATGCACAGTCCGCTGGCGTAGTTGGTCAACCGCACGTACCGCCCGACCTCCTCGGAGACCTCGTCGAGCGCGGCCCTCATCAGCCGGAAGTTCTCGCGGGTGGCGTAGGTGCCGGCGTAGCCCTCCTTGGTCGCTCCCTGAGGGACGAAGTCGAGGAGCGATTGCCCAGTCGACCGGATCACGGCCACGATGTCGGTTCCGGCCCGCGCGGCGGCCTGGGCCTGGGGAATGTCCTCGAAGATGTTGCCGGTGGCCACGATGAGGTAGATCCACGGCTTCTCCGGGTCGCCGAGGCGGCGGGCCAGCTCGTCGCGCTCCCCCCGCCGCTCCAGGATCCGCCGGTCGGCCTCGCCGGCGGCCTCCGAGGCGGCCTGGGCGGCCCCGGCCGGATCGTCGGGCCACCGGAAACGCGCCTCGCCGGACACGACCCGCTGGGCCACCTCGGCGATCGTCAGGCCTTCCCGGACCATGAGGTCGAACACGGGGATGGTGGCGCCGCGGCCCAGCCCGACCTGGTCGCGGACCGCCTCGACCACGAGGTTGGGGAAGGGCCGGGCGTCGACCCCCTCCCCCACCGCCCCGTCGAGCCCGCAGAGCCGGAGGACGGCCCTCTCGATGGCCACGGTGGTGTGCGCCTCGATCATCTCCTCGACGGGCCGGGAGATCCTCGCGGCCAGGTCGCGGGCATCCTGGACCACCCCTTCGTCGAGGTCGAGCTTCTTCACGGGGGCTAGTGTCGCACGCGGCCCGGCCGCCCCGCCCGGATAGAATCCGCTGGTCGTGGAGGCGAATAGCTACGACGCGGTGGTGGTCGGCGGAGGCCACAACGGGCTCGTGGCCGCCGCCTACCTGGCCCGGGCCGGCCGCAGGGTCCAGGTGCTGGAGCGCCGGCACGTGCTCGGTGGGGCGGCCGTCACAGAGGAGGTCTTCCCGGGGTTCCGCTTCTCCGAGGCCTCGTACGTGGTCTCGCTCCTCCGCCCCGAGATCATCCGGGACCTCGACCTCCCCCGACACGGGTTCGAGCTCCTCCCCCTGGACGGCACGTTCACGCCGCTCCAGGACGACTACCTGTGGAGGGTGAACGACCACGGCCGAACGCTCCGGGAGCTACGGCGATGGTCGCGCAACGACGCGGAGGCGTATGAGGAGTACGGGCTCCTGATGGTCGACATGGCCCGGTTCATCAAGCCGGTCCTGTCGCTGGTGCCGCCCGACCCCGGACGGATCGACACGCGGGAGTGGCTCCCGCTGCTCGAGCTGGCCCAGGACTTCCGCGACCTCTCCCGCCGCCAGAAGGCGGTGTTCGTCCAGCTCATGACGATGAGCGCGGCCGACTTCCTGGGGCAGTGGTTCGAGACGGACCCGTTGATCGCCACGATGTCCGCATCGGGAATCATCGGGACGTTCCAGGGGATCCGCTCCCCCGGGACCGCGTACGTGCTCCTCCACCACTACATGGGCGAGATCGACGGCGCGTTCCGAGCCTGGGGCATCCCTCGCGGCGGGACCGGGGGCGTGAGCGAAGCCATCGCGTCGGCGGCCCGGTCGCTGGGCGCGGAGATCCGCACGGAGGCTCCGGTCGGGCGGATCCTGACGAGGGACGGCCGCGCAGTGGGGGTGGCCCTCGAGTCCGGCGAGGAGATCGCGGCCGACGTGGTGCTGTCGAGCGCGGACGCCCGACAGACGTTCCTCCACCTGCTCGAGCCGGGAACGCTGGATCCTTCCGTGGAGCGCGCGGTCCGCCGGTACCGGTTCCGAGGATCCTCGGGCAAGGTCAACCTCGCCCTGGACGCCCTCCCCGACTTCACCAGCCTGCCCGACGAGGGAGAGCACCTCCGGGGGGCCATCAGCATCTCGCCGTCGGTGGAGTGGATGGAACGGGCCTACGACGACGCGAAGTACGGTCGGTTCTCCCGGCGGCCGTACATCGATGTGGTCATCCCGACGCTGGTGGATCCGTCGCTGGCCCCGCCCGGAAAGCACGTGATGAGCTGTTTCGTGCAGTACGCGCCGTACCACCTGGCCGACGGCGACGAGTGGGACGACGCCAGGCGCGAGGCGTTCGGCGACGCCGTGGTGGACACCCTGGCCGGGTTCGCCCCCAACCTCCCCGACAGGATCCTCCACCGCCAGGTGTTCACGCCGCTCGACATCGAGCGGACCTTCGGGCTCTCCGAGGGAAACATCTTCCAGGGCGAGCTCTCGTTGGAGCAGCTGTTCTGGACCCGGCCGGTGCCCGGGTGGGCCCGGTTCCGCACGCCGGTCCGGGACCTGTGGCTGTGCGGCTCCTCGGTGCATCCCGGCGGCGGGATCATGGGTGCCCCCGGTCGGCTGGCGGCGGTCGAGGTCATCAAGGCCCATCGGTGGAGGCGCCGCGCCGAGCGGGCCGGCCGGGCAGGGGACGCCGGGTGAGCGCGACGCGGTACGACGCGGTGATCGTCGGGGCCGGCCACAACGGCCTGGTGTGCGCGGGCTACCTGGCCGGGGCCGGGATGCGGGTGGCGGTGCTCGAACGGCGAGAGCGGCCCGGCGGGGCCGCCGACACGGCCGAGATCGCCCGCGGGTTCCGGGCGCCGGTGGCCGCGCACACGGTGGGACGCTTACGTCGGTCGGTGGTGCGAGACCTCGGCCTCGAGCGTCACGGCCTCCGTCTGATCGAGCCGGCCGCGCGGGCCTTCGTCCCCGGCCCCGACGGCCGAGCCATGACCCTGTGGGCCGATGCCGGCCGGACCGCCGCCGAGCTCGCGGCGTGGTCGCCCGCCGACGCCGAGGCCTGGCCACGGTTCGACCGGAAGGTCCGGGCGCTCGCTAGCCTCCTGGCGCACCTCCACGCGGCCACGCCCCCGGACCTCGACGCGCCCTCGCTTCGCGACGCGTTCACGGGCCTCCGGCTGGGCCGGGCGGTCCGGCGGCTGGGCGGGTCGGCCAACACCCGGGAGACGCTTCGAGTGCTCCCCATGGCCGTGGCCGACTTCGTGGCCGACCACCTGGAGAGCGACCTCCTCCGGGCGGCGGTGGCCTCCCGCGGGGTGCAGTACACGGCCATGGGACCATGGTCGGCGGGCACCACGTTGGTCGTCCTGTCCGATTCGGTCGCCCGCGGTTCGGGGGCCGCCGGGCAGGCCACACATGCGGCCGGAGGGCCGGGGCGCCTGGCGGACGCGCTGGCTTCGGCGGTCCGCTCGGCCGGAGGCGAGGTGCGAGGAAACGCGGAGGTCGCCGCGATCCGCGACGTCCGGGGCACGGTCACCGGCGTGGCTCTGGCCTCGGGCGAGGAGATCGATGCCCGCACGGTCGTCTCGGGCGCCGACCCGAAGACGACGCTCCTCGATCTCGTGGATCCCGTGGCCCTGGGCCCCGCGCTCTCATGGGAGGTGGGGAACCTCCGAACCTCGGGCACGGTCGCCAAGGTCAATCTGGCCCTCGACGGTCTGCCGGCGTTCGCGGCCGGCGGCGAGGAGGAGCGTCTCCGCGGCCGGATCGTCATGGCCGGCGGCGTCGACGACCTGGAACGGGCCTTCGACGATTGGAAATACGGCCAGATCTCGGACGCCCCCTACCTCGAGGCAACCATCCCCTCCCTGGTGGACCCCTCACTGGCGCCGGACGGCGGCCACGTCATGAGCGTCCTGGCCCAGTGGGTCCCGGGGGGCGAGGTCGATGCGGATCGGGTCGGCGATCTCGTGCTGAAGCGACTCGAGGAGGCCGCGCCGGGCGTCACCGGGCTGGTCCGGGAGCGTCGGGTCCTCCTTCCCTCCGACCTGGAACGGGAGTACGGCCTGGCCGGCGGCCACCCCATGCATCTCGAGCCCGGGCTGGACCATTTCTTCGCCTGGCGGCCGATCCTGGGGTTCGCCCGATACCGGATGCCGCTGCGCGGGCTGTACCTGTGCGGCTCCGGAGCGCATCCGGGTGGAGGCATCTCCGGCGCGCCGGGCGCGAACGCCGCCCGGGAGATCCTGGCCGACCTGAGACGGCGTCGGTGACCTAGGCTCGCTTGCGGGGCGGGTCGAAGAAGGGCAGCGGCACGACCGTGGCTCCAACCCGCCGACGGCGAGCCTCGACCGTCCACTCCATCTCCATCGACGTGCCGTCGGCCTGATGCGAGGCGGCCACGGAGGCCAGGGCGATGGTTCGCTTGAGCGTGGGGCTCCACGTGATGCTGGTGGCCCTCCCGACCTGCCGCCGTCCCCGGTACAGGGGAACGGCCACCCTCGAGGCGGCGGCCGGCACCTCGGGCGTCAGCCCGAACGAGCCGTGCAGCCGCTCGAAGTCGTCCCAGTCGACCTCGAGGCCGGCCAGCCGCCGGGCCGGTCCTCCGGCCGCCCGCTCGGCTTCCAGCGCCCGCCGGCCCACGTAGTCGGCCTCCTTCGTGAAGCCCACGAAGCGTCCCAGGACCCCCAGCTCGAACGGCGAGTAGGTGTGCTCCGGGATCAGCGCGTGGCGGGAGCTCGTGTAGTCGGCGTCGATGAGGATGAGGCCCGCTTCGATCCGGGCCACGTCGAGGGCGAGCATGCCGGCCGGGCGGACCCCGTGGGCCCGGCCCGCGTGGATCAGCGCGTCCCACAGGTCGACGGCTCGGTCGGCGTCGACCCACAGCTCGTACCCGAGGTCGCCCGTATATCCGGTCCTGGTCACGTCGACCTCCAGCTTCTCCACCCGTGACGGCCGCTCCCGGAAGTAGCCGAGGTCGGACCAGGCCTCGCCGGTGACGTCCTCGAGGAGCGCCCGTGAGCGGGGCCCCTGGACGGCCAGCGCGGCCACGCGCTCGGTGATCTCCTCGATGTCGACCTCGAGCCCTCGAGCGTTCATGCGGAGCCACCGGAGGTTCGGCTCCGCGGCGGTCCACCGGAATCGGGCGCCGTCCAGGTTGGTGACGGTGCCGTCGTCCACGACCTTCCCGTTCTCGTCGCACCACGACGTGTAGTAGACCTGGCCCGGCTGGAGACGGGTGGCGTCACGGGTGATGACCCGGTCGATCAGCCTGACGGCGTCGGGACCCGACACGAGGTACTTGTACAGCGGGGACACGTCGATCAGGGCGACGGCCTCGCGGATGGCGTTGTACTCGATGTCGTGATGGTCGGCGTACGCGCTCGCGGCGAGGTAGCCGGACCACTCCCGCCACTGCTGCTTCCGGTTCAGCGGCGCGGTCCGCTCGTGGAACGCGGTCCCGATGCTCAGCGATCCCTCCCCTCGGCGAGGGCCATAGCCTATCGGCTCGGTCCGGCAGAAGGGGCCGCTAGACGGGCGCGGCCACCTCGGCCCTGAGGTCCGCCCGCCGGGCGCTGAGCTCCGACACGGCCATCGCCAGGAGCACCAGGAGCGCCCCCGCCCACTGATGGGCGTCCAGCCGCTCCCCCAGCCACACGTACGAGATGGCCGCGGCCGAGACCGACTCGCCGGCCAAGATAATGACGGCCCGGGTGGCCGTGATCGTCTGCTGCGCCACGACCTGGAGCGTGTAGGCCAGGCCCGAACCGAGCACCCCGGTGATGAGCAACATGAGCCAGACCTCGCCGGCATCCGGTGCCCGGAAGCCGATCGGGACGACGACCACCAGGTGGAGCAGTGCGGTGGCTCCCATCTGGGCCAGGGACAGCAGCACGCTGTCGTGCCGGTCGGCGAAGTACCCGACGCCGACGACGTGGCCGGCCCAGGCCACGGCCCCGGCCAGCACCAGGAGGTCGCCGAACCGCAGCCGCAGGTCGTCCAGCGCGGGCACCGAGAGCAGCGCCATCCCCAGCACCGAGATCGTCGCCGCGATCCAGGTGGCCCGGCCCGTGCGCCGGCGGAACAGGACCAGGCCGAGGATCGGGGCGAACACCACGTACAGCCCCGTGATGAACCCCGCGTTGGTGGCCGAGGTCCGGGCCAACCCCTCTGTCTGGAGGACGTACCCGAGGAAGATCAGCGCCCCCAGGACGAACCCTGGGCCGATGACCCTCCGGACGGCTCGGCCGGTGATCCTGCCCCGGGCCACGAAGGGAAGCGCTCCGAGGATCGTCACGAAGCCGAGGAGACGGGTCCAGAACATGAACGGGAAGACCCCGATCGCCTCCAGCCCGACCTTGGCCGCCGGGAACGTGGCTCCCCACAGGATCGGTGTGAGGAAGAGGAGCAGGCCGGGGTCGACGTTCCTTCGCCGAGCCATGGGCGAAGGGTACGCGGCTAGGGCGTGACCCGCTCCATGGTGACGTCCATATCGCCCACGAAGTGCACGGGCAGAGCGCTCAGCAGCGCGCCGAAGCCCTTGCCACCTTCGGCCCGGGTGGTGATGTCGAACTCCCCATTGAGCTCCGTGCGCAGGACTTCGCCCCGGCTCGGGTCCAGCCATGTGGTCTGATCCTGAAGGACGTCACCCCGGTAGGAGATCCTGTCGGGAAGACCTTCGAGCTCTTCCGGAGTCGTCTCCGACCCGCCCACCTCTACGGCCAGCTCGGCGGCCTCGGCGAGATCGATGGACCAATCGATGGGCGAGGAGATCTCGCTCTCGATGACGGCCGCGCGGATCGAGCCGACGTCCTCGTACCGGGCGAACTCGTTCTCGGCATGCACGGCGACCTCACCCTGCCCGAACGGAAGGGGCTGTTCGATGTCCTTCACCCACTCGTCGCCGGGGCCAACCGGCCCCTCGGGGAGGAACGGGAAGCTCTGCATCCCCGGGAGGCCCCCCGACCCTGTCGGGTCCGACCAGGCCTGCTGGAGGGCCGCAGGAACCGGCGTCCCGTCAACCTCCCGGACGCTTCCGTCGGGAGCGATCACCATCCGAATATCGAGGTCGGTCACGTCCGGCACGGGCTGTCCCGCCACCGACCCCTCGACCTCCTCGACCGAGAGATCGATGGTGGCTGCGCCGTCGGGCTCGACCGAGAGCACGTGATAGACGATGGTCTCGGAGAGCTTCCCCACCATCGGCATCTCCACGAGCGGCAGCTCAAGCGTCCCGTCGAACGACATCGTCAGTCGGTAGCGGTAGGTGGCGCCCTCCCGGAACTCCAGGGCCAGGGCCACGTCCGGCCCCCGGGGGCGGGTGAGAAGGAAGGATCCACCGGCCGTGAGGGCGATGGCCAGCGCCACTGTGAGGGCGATCCTGCCGCGCCGCCGGCGCGTCGGCGGGACGGCCGTCGCGACGCCGCTCTCCTCGCCGGGCGCGTTCGTCATCGCCTCAGCGAGCGTACACCTCGCGGCCCCGTGAGACCGTGAGGATGGGACGGAGATCGCGGACTTCCCCGGCGTCGAGGGGGTCCGCCTCGTAGGCCGCCAGGTCCGCCGCCGAGCCCGGCTCGAGCCGGCCCTTCTTCTCCAGGTGAGCCAGCCGGGCCGCCCCGATGGTGCACAGGCGCAGCGCCTCCTGACGGGTCATTCGCTGGGCCGGCTGGTGATGGTTCTCCAGCGCCCACACGGCCAGCATCGGGTCGAGAGGGGTGACCGGGGTGTCGGACCCCGCCCCCACCTCGAGGCCCCGGGCCACCAGGGTCCGGAACGGGTTCATGCCTGTGGCTCGATCCTCGCCCAGACGGAGCTCGTACATCCCGCCAGGGTGGCCCCACAGCGCGTCGAACGACGGCTGCACCGAGATCGCCAGGCCGAGCGCGCCGGCCCGCTCGACCTGGACCTCGGACGCCATCTCGAAGTGCTCCAGGCGGTGTCGCCGAGCCCGGAAATGCCGCCGCTCCCGGGTGCCCAGGGTGCCGTACACGCGCTCCCACACTCGGAGCGATTGCTCGATGGCCGCGTCTCCGATCACGTGGAGCCCCGTCTGGAGCCCGGCCAGGTGCGCGTTGTGGAGGAACTCGGCGAGCTCGTCATCCTCGTAAGCCAGCCTCCCGCCGGCGGCCCCGTCCGCGTACGGCCTCGCGAGGGCCGCCGTCCGGGCGCCGATGGAGCCGTCGAGGAACAGGTCTCCGCCGATCCGCTGCTGTCCGAGATCCCCCACCACCCAGGGCATGTCGCGGTCGGCCACGTAGGTGACCAGGTCGACCGGCAGGTCATCGCCGTGCCCCAGGAGGACCTCCACGTCCCGGCGTCCGCGCTTGTCGGGGATGGCCATCTCCTGCACACAGGTGACCCCTCGCGAGGCGGCCAGCCCGGCCGCCCGCAGCTGGGCCTCCTGGATCGCTCCGTCGGGCAGCGACTCGAAGAACCACAGCTGCGCCCGCGCGTTGGCCTCGTCTCGGAGCCGGCCCGTGGGCCGGCCGGCCGGGTCCCGCTCCACGCCTTGGAGCTCCTCGACTCCGGCCTCTGCGAGGGCGGCGCGATTGACCACGCTCATATATCCGTCCGCACGCACGACCAGAAGGGGTCGGTCCGAGATCGCGTCGAGGTCGTCCATGGAGGGAAGCTCGGGGGTGGGCCACCTCGTCTCGTCGAACCCCTGCCCCAGGACCGGTCCCGAGGCCGAGCTGACGTGGTCGCGGGCCCGGGCCACGAGGTCCTGACGGGAGCGAGCCTCCGACAGGTCGAGCCCGGCCATGATCATCCCGGTGCCGGAGAGGTGGACGTGGGCATCGACGAATCCCGGAAAGATCGTCGTGCCGGGCAGGTCGACCGTGCGATCCGCGGGAGGTGGATCGCCGGCCCCCACTCGCTCGACGTGGCGGCCGTCCACCAGGAGCCACTCTCCCTCCGGCGGGAAGGTCAATGTGCGAACGCGCGATGCGCGGTACAGGGTCTTCACGGGGCGCGGCGATTCTACCGGCGGGTCGGGACCAGGGAGGCACCCAGCCATCGAAACCCGGCGCCCGGCTCGAGGAGCTCGGTCTTGCGGTCCGACCGGCGAAGCCCGAGGCGATCGAGCGCCCCGTCCATCCGTTCCAGGACGCCGGAGGCCGCTCGCTCGGAGGGGACGCCGATCAGGTAGTCGTCCACCCACCGGAGGAAGGGCCACGGCCGCAGCGCGCCGTCGACCGGTGCCAGGGTCACGTTGGCCACGACCGCGGAACCGGGTGGACCGATGGGCAGCCCACGGTAGTCCTCGCTCCCCCACCCCTCCAGCATCTCCGCCGCCGTTCGCGACACCGCGACGGACACCTCCAGGCTCCGGAGGCACGAGAAGAGCGCGGACGGCGCCACCGACGGGTAGAAGTCCGCCACATCGGTCCGGAGAAGCATGGGCGTGGCCATCCGTCGAGCGCGCGTCCGGGCCCCCATCAGGGCCGAGGCGAACGGCTCCGGCGACCACCTCGGTCCCGGGCTCAGGACGCGGTTCGCCAGCACCCGTCCCGAGAGCCGGTGGTCGGCCGCCTCGGCGATCCGACCGGTCAGCGAATGCCAGCGGATCGCGTCGCGCCCGGAGAGGGCCGCCAGGCGCCGTTCGCCCCCGGCCGGCTTCGGCTCCGTCCACGACATGATGGGGTCGACCCGAGATGCCAGCAGACCTCCCCGGCCCGGGGGAGGCGCGGCCGCGCTCTTTCTACTGCGTCGGCCGCGCCGAGACCATCCCCCGGTCGGGGGGTTCTGCCATCCCCCGGCGGGTCCTACCCGGCCAGCTCGCGGAGGAGCACGGCCTCGGAGAGGCAGCCCTTGCGGAAGTCCTCCAGCAGGAGGCTCTCGTTGGCGCCGTGGGCCCGCCCGTCGGGATCCTCCGCGCCGACCAGGAGGATGGCCGCCTGCGGATAGGTGTCGGCGAAGGCCTTCACGAACGGGATCGTTCCGCCCGCCCCGATGTCCACGGGATCGGCGCCCCATCCTTCCTTGAACGCTCGCCGGGCCGCGTCGAACACGGGGCCCTCCGAATCGACCGCGAACGGCCAGGCCACCGCCCCCGGGGTCACCGTGACCCGTGCGCCCCACGGCGCGCCGGCCTCGATGTGCCGGACCAGCGCTTCCATGGCCCGATCCGGCTGCTCGCCCGGGGCCAGGCGGAGGCTCACCTTGGCTCTGGCCACCGGGACCAGGATGTTGGCCGCCTCCTGCACGCCGGGGGCGTCGATGCCCAGCACCGAGATCGAGGGGCGGGTCCACAGCCGCTCCGTCAGCGAGCCCTCGCCGATCTGCCGGACGCCGTCGAGGACCCCGGCCTGGTCCCGGAGCTCGTCCTCGGTCAGGTCGAGCGGATCGGTCGTGCTGCGGTGAAGCCCGTCAACGGCCACGTTGCCGTTCTCGTCGTGGAGCGTGGCCAGGACCCGGCACAGGGTCGTGAGCGCGTCCGGGAACGGGCCGCCGTACATGCCGCTGTGGACGGCGTGGTCCAGCGTTCGCACCTCCACCTCGCAGTCGACCAGCCCCCGCAGCGTCGTGGTCAGGCCGGGCACCCCGACCCGCCAGTTCGTGGCGTCGGCCAGGACGATCACGTCCGCCGCGAGGTCGTCGCGGAACCGCTCCAGGAACCGGTCGAGGTTCGGGGAACCCACCTCCTCCTCCCCCTCCACGAAGACCTTCACGCCGACGGGCGGGGCTCCGTCGTGGGCCAGCATGGCGGCCTGGTGCATGGCGATCCCGGCCTTGTCGTCGCACGATCCGCGGCCGAACAGCCGCCCGTCGCGCTCGGTGGGCTCGAACGGGG
The DNA here is from genome assembly GCA_050693275.1 of Actinomycetota bacterium. Taxonomy (GTDB): domain Bacteria; phylum Actinomycetota; class UBA4738; order UBA4738; family CALAEC01; genus CALAEC01. Next base: position 14,243 of record JBOGWD010000088.1, read on the forward strand.
GCGACCTCCAATCGGCCTCGTCGCCGGCGGGCTGGACGTCGTGATGGGCATACAGGAGCACGGTGGGCGCGCCGGCGGGGGCGGGATGCTGGCCCAGCACGGCGGGGGGAACGCCTTCGAGCTCGAGGAGCCGGACGTCCCGGAGCCCGGAGGCCTCGAGGATCTCGGCCGTGACCCGGGCGGATTCTCGGACCGGCTCGGGATCGAAACCCGAAAACGCCACCGACGGGATCCGGATCAGCCGCTCCAGGTCCGCGCGGACCTTTGGGAAGTGCCGCGTGAGCGCGGCGTCCAGGTCGGTCACGCGGCGGAGGGTATCAGGTCGATCACTCCGGGAACCGCTCCTCCAGCACCGCCCGAAGATCCGGATGGTCCCGAACCACCTCGAGGGCGACCTGGGCGTGGCGGGGAGCGTAGCCGGATCCGATGATCATGGTCACGTCCTTGCCCAGGCCCTCGGCGGTGAGTGCGGCGGCGGTGAACGACGTGGCCATCGAGAAGAAGTAGACGGTCCCTCCCTCCTCGGCCAGCATGATCGAGGTTCCCTCGGTGGCCGGCACGTTCACGCAGTTCACCACGAGGTCGGCAACCCCGGTCTCGTCCCCGCCGAACGCCTCGGCCGCAGATCGAAGGGTCCCCACGGGGTCGGTGGCGTCGGCCACCGCCACCTCGTCGAATCCCAGGCTCCGGACCACCGCCAGCCCATCGTCGTGGTGGACCAGTCCCATGACCCGCTCCGATCGGCCTCCGGCGGCCACCATCGACAGGAGCCCGGACTTGCCGGCCGCGCCGATGACCAGGGTGGCTCGGCGGCCCGGCGACAGGCGCATGACCTGGGTGGGAGCCCCGGCCACGTCGAAGAGCGCCAGTGCCAGACCGTCGGAGAGGTCGTCGGGTAGCCGTGCGTACGGGGAGGTCTCGAACAGGATGGCCCGGGCCGTGGCCGGGACCTGCTCCGAGGCGCCGTCCCACCGGGAGAGATCCTCGATCTCCAGCGGCGTGAGCGTGAGCGACACGAGGGTGGCGATCCGGTCGCCCGGGCGCAGATCGGCTCGATCCTCCCCCAGCTCCCGGACCGTGCCGACCAGCATGCCTCCGGACCCCGTCACCGGGTTGTGCATCTTCCCCCGTGCCCGCACGATCTCGAGGACCCGAGATCGCATCCGGGCCGGGTCCCCTCCCTGCTCCTCCCGGATCTGGTGGAACGAGGCCGCGTCGAGGTTCAGCCGCTCCACCTCGATCAGGGCCTCGCCGCCCCGAGGGGTGGGGTCCGGGTCGAGCCGCTGGGCCTGCTGGGGCAGGGCTCCGTGGGGCTCGAGCACCCGGTGCAGGCCGTACGGCGAGTACGCTTTCATGGTCACGAGAGATCCATCCTACGGACGGGCACCCGGACGGGAGGAGAACCCCGGCAGGATCGGCATCCAGGTCGTACACTTGGCCGGTCGGGCCGCTGAGATGCCGGCCCCGGGGGTTCGTGTCATGGAGCAGCCACACACCCAGCCTCGCCCCCGAGAGTCCTCCGTCTTGAGCGAGGATCGGTGGCGCCGGCGTGGCCGGTGGCTGAAGCGGTTCCTGATCGTCTACGCCGTCTACCTGGCGATCTCCTACATCTTCCTGGGCATCGACCCGGTCACCGCGACGAGCGACCCGGGCGTGATGCTGGCCAACCTGCGCCCGTTCCTCCTCCAGGCGATCGTCCTGATGTCCTTCATCGTCATCCAGTTCGTGGCCCTGTTCTGGTTCCTGGCTCGCGGGACCACCTACGTGGTCTACCCGAACGAGTACGACCACACCTTCGACGACGTTCGAGGCCAGCCCGCCGCGGTGCGCTCCACCAAGGAGGTCCTCCGCCTCTTCCAAGGCTTCAAGAACTTCAAGCAGATGGGCGGCTACCCGCCCCACGGCATCCTGTTCGAGGGGCCGCCGGGCACCGGGAAGACCCTCATGGCCAAGGCCATCGCCGGCTCGGCCCGGGTGCCCTTCCTGTTCGCCAGCGGGAGCGGGTTCGCCAGCATGTTCATGGGCATCGGGAACCTCAAGGTCCGCAAGATGTTCAAGAAGGCCCGTTCGATGTCGGACAAGTACGGCGGCGCGGTGATCTTCATCGACGAGCTCGACGCGCTCGGCGGCAGCCGGGGGATGGTGTCGCAGCGGTCGGTGCCCGCCCCCGCGGACAACGCTCCGCACCGCATGTTCATGGGGGGCATGGCCGGCGGCGGGATGGGGGTGGTCAACGAGCTGCTCGTCGGGATGGACGGCTTCATCATGCCCAAGGGCATCTGGCGCCACATCCGCCGGGTGCTCCGGCTGGGCAAGCCCAACGTCCCTCACTACAACATCCTGGTCATCGGGGCGACCAACCGGGCCCAGACGCTCGACCCCGCGCTCCTCCGGCCCGGCCGCTTCGACCGGAAGATCCACGTCGGCCTGCCGGACGCCGAGGGCCGAGAGGACATCGCCCAGTACTACCTGGCCAAGGTCCGCCACGAGCCGATGAACGTGCCCAAGCTCGGTCGGATGACCAAGGGTTACTCGCCGGCGATGATCAAGAACGTCGTCAACGAGGCGCTGATCTTCGCCCTGCAGGACGGACGGGACGCGCTCCGGTGGGACGACCTGTGGCAGGCGAAGCTCGTCGAGGAGATCGGACTGAAGCAGCCGGTCACCTACTCCGCCCGGGAGAAGGAGATGGTGGCCATCCACGAGGCGGCCCACGCGGTGGCCTCCTACTCGCTGGAGCGCGGCGAGCTCCAGATCCAGGTCATCACGATCCAGAAGCGCGAGGGCGCCCTCGGACTGGTCCACGGCCAGGAGGTCGAGGAGATGTACCTGCGGACCCAGCGACAGCTCCTGGCCCGGATCCAAGTGTCGCTGGCCGGACTTGTGGCCGAGGACATCTGGTTCGGCCAGACGACCTCGGGACCGTCCAGCGACCTCCAGGCGGCCACCTGGAACGCGGCCATGTACGTCGGCATGTACGGGATGGGCAAGAGCCTCGTGTCGGTGGGGCCGACGCTGGACCCCCTCCAGGGCGATGGGAACCCGGCCAAGGCCGTGCTGGCCGACGGCGACCGCAAGAGAGAGGTCGACGAGCTGCTGGCCTCGTGCCGACGGCAGGTCCGCACGGTGCTTGAGTCGAAGCGCCACGTGGTCGAGGGGATCCGGGACGCGCTCCTCGATCGCGAGGAGCTGATCGGTGACGAGATCGAGGAGCTCATGGCTCAGCTCGGCGAGGGGGAGCCGATGCCCGTGCCGGTCGTGGGCGACGGTGGGGAGGCGTTCGGTCCCGGGGGGAACGGCCAGCCGTCGGGCGACGGCGACGGACAGGCCCCGGCCGACTCCTAGCCGGCTCCCGGCGTCTGTGTTCGGCCCGCGACCCCGATAGGCTCCCCTCCATGCAGGAGCGGACCGTCGCCCTGGTGGGCTTCGGCCGGTGGGGCCGGGTGATCTTCCGGGACCTCACCGCGCTCGGAGCCGCGGTGGTCGTGTCCGTGCCGTCGGACGAGAGCCGGCGCCGGGCCGAGGCCGCCGGAGCCGCCGCCGTCGTCGCCCGCGTGGAGGATCTCCCGGACGCCGACGGGGCCGTGGTGGCCACGCCGACGGCCACGCACGCCGAGATCGTGGAGCGGCTCCTCGACCGGTTCTCCGTGCCGGTGTTCGTGGAGAAGCCGCTGACGTCGAACGTCGAGGACGCCCGCCGG